>JBLMZU010000717.1:0-7641 GCA_050258995.1 Bacteroidota bacterium | reverse complement strand
ATGTAGGTCTGCTCATCCTGGACCAGCCGATCCAGCTGTCTGAGTATGGACAGCTTCCGCAGCCCGGGTTGCTCGATAGCCTGGTAAAAGCCCGTGGTACTCAGCCGATGGTCTTTACAGCGAGTGGTTATGGGCTTTCCTACAAGGAACAGCCTCAAAATGGCAAGCCCAATCTCTCTTATCGCGAACGCCTGATGGCGGAAGGGACGTTGGTCAACCTGACAAGCAATTTGACGGACGGATTCAATCTCCAGACCAGTGGCAATGGCAATGGCAAGGGTGGCACCTGCAATGGTGACTCCGGTGGCCCTGTGTTCTATGGAGACACCAGCTCCAATCTGGTAGTGGGAGTGACATCCTTTGGTCTGAATTCCCTCTGCCGAGGAACAGATTTCGCCTATCGCATCGACCAGCCGGACGTTCTCGCCTGGATTATGAGCCACTTGCAGTAAGTTCACAGTAAGCTGCTTGAATAACCAATAGGAGCTGCCTTGGGGTGGCTCCTTTTCATTAAGAAGTCAGGATTTTCTAATTCCCCATTAACCCAAAAAGTTGCCTATATCAGTTAGACTCTCAGCCTCTTAAGAGCAGACCTGCCATCAGGCGGGGCACACCGTCTCGACAACGTTGTTTCTTCACGACAGGCAGACACAACGCCCAACCGCCGGATCACAGGTGCTCTGGCGGTTTTTATTTATGGTTTGCGGAAAGGAGGCCTGCTCACATACACTTTTACCGGTGAAACCCGCTTTTAAATCCCAAAATTTGAGGTGAAAACAAAATGCGTAATAAGCTGCTTTTGACTGCATTCTCTGTGATTGCCATCCTGGCGATTGCTGTCAGCCCGGTCTATGCGATCACGGGTAATTTCGTGGAGGATAATCAGCACCCGTATGTGGGTCTGGTGGTCTTCTACGATGCAAACGGGAATTTCCTCTGGCGCTGTACGGGTACTCTCATTTCCAACTGGACAGTGCTGACAGCCGGACACTGTGCGGACACCGAGGGAGGGGCGGTAACCGCCCGGGTCTATTTCCAACAGGACGCCGGAGCGAACTATGATCCCGCCACCCAGGTGGATCCGGTTACCGGGTATCCAGACTATTGTGCTGCGGGCACGGAAGGCACTCTCTGTTTTACCTCCGATACCATCCTTAACTATGGTTATCCCGGCTCCCTGAAGATTCCCAATACCCATGACGTGGGCCTGGTGATCCTGGACCAGGAGGCCCATCTTGGATATGCCCAGCTTCCTGAGCCGAATCTATTGGATCAATATGCCACGGCCCGCGGGACGAACGATCTTACATTCACGGTGAGCGGTTATGGCCTGAGTTATAAAAACCAGGTACAGAACGGCAAGCCCAACGAATCCTACCGGGAGCGGCTCATGGCGCTGGCGACCCTGGTCAACCTGAACAGTGCACTGAACGCCGGGTTCAACCTCCAGACCCAGGGCAACGGCTCGGGGAAGGGCGGCACCTGTAACGGCGACTCAGGTGGCCCCGTCTTCCTGGGCGGATATGACTCCGACTTGATCGTTGCGGTGACCTCCTTTGGCTTGAATTCCCTGTGCCGTGGCACGGACTTTGCCTATCGTATTGACCAGCCCGATGTTCTGAACTGGATTCACGAGAATGCCAAGTTCTAAGGAACAACTCCTTCTATTTGTGTAAATAACAGGCCTTGAAAAAAACAGGCTGGCAGATCATCAACTGCCAGCCTGTTTTTTGATTTTGCGATTCATATACAAATTCTATGTGGCGTTATCTTTTTTCTTGCACTCCCGCAATAAACTATCGGCAATTCAATCAATCAATTCTTCAAGCAAGGAGATCTACAACCATGACTTTCTATCTTCACCCTTACCCGTACCGCCAGCTGGCCCGCCGTGCCGTGCAAAATCAGGATCACAGCCTGGGCATCAACATTCGTGAAGACGAGGATGCCTACGTTCTCTCCGCTCTGGTCCCGGGACTCAAGGCGCAGGATCTGAACATCCAGGTTCTCGATGATGTTCTTCGCATCGAAGGTGAGTTCAAGGCCGAAGAGAGCAGCAGCTACCTGGTGCGCGAGCTCCCGACCGGTTCCTTCGCCCGGACGCTTCGCCTGCCGTCCCCCATCGACGCGGAAAATGTCGATGCCAGGATCGCCGACGGCGTCCTGACCCTGACACTGCCCAAGGCGGAATCCGCCCGCCCGAAGCGTATTAACATCACCACAAAGTAGAACACACCTTTTCTCCAGATTAACCCACGCTCATGCGTGGGTTTTTTGTTGCAGGTAGAGCGTGTATAATTTACAAAGCGCCGCTTATGTAATTAAGCTTGAGATTTAAAATCCAATCTATATTTTGCGTATATACGTTTGATGATCAAGGAGACAAGCGGCGAGCATCCCCTGCATGGAGAAACATTGTGCGTTTGCGAACCGCTTTTCTTTTTGTATTGATCCTGTTGCTGCTGAGCGCCTGTGGGAACCAGGCTGAGCCGCCTGCCACCTCCGCTCCCGCGGCAACAGACACTTCCATCCCGGCGCCGGTCCTTACCTCCACGCCTGCCTCGCCGCTGGCCGTCCTGGTCGTTCCCCCTGATCTCGATCCCGATACATCCAACCTGTACCAGAAGGCCGTGTACGATCTGACCCAACAGTCGGGATATCGTTTTCAGGTCCTAAACTCGATGACGACCGCCGATCTCGACCCGGGTCTGAAGGTTGTCATTGCCGTATCAAAGGATCCCGGTATTGCCGGGCTGGCCGCCGCCGCGCCCCAGGCCCAGTTCCTGGCGATCAACATCCCGGACATTACCCCTGGCGGAAATGTCAGCGTGCTGGCAAACAATACGCAGACCGACATCGCTGCCTTCCTGGCTGGCTACACCGCGGCAATGACCACCGAGGATTACCGCATTGGCATGATGATACCCAAGGATAATGCCCAGGCCATTACGGCCCTCAATGCATATGCCAAAGGCATGGCCTATTACTGCGGGACCTGCCAGCCGGTCTATATTTATAACTGGAAGTACCCACAGTACATCGAGATTCCCTCCACCGAGGATGTGAAGAACTACGATGCCTACGCCGATATCCTGATGTCACAGTACAAGGTGGAAAATATCTTCCTCTATCCGGATATTTATACCCAGGACCTGGCCACTTATATTGGCACAACCGGAACTTCCATGATCGGGACGATCAGCCCCGAGCAGCGCCCCGCAGGCTGGATGATGACGATCCAGCCGGACGTGGTCAAAGCCATCCAGAATGCCTGGCCGCAGCTGACCAGCGGGCAGGGAGGTGTCACCGTCCAGTCCCCGCTCGGACTTGCAGACGTGGATCCCAGTTTGCTTAGTGAAGGAAAACAACGGCTCGTTCAACAGACTCTGGATGAGCTGCAGGCGGGCAAGATCTCGACCCAATGAGCCCGCTCCTTAAACCAGAACTCCCGTTGGAAGACGGGAGCGCTGGCCGTGCGCAAACAAAAAGGAGGAGAAAGAAGAAGGAACTATAGCGTGACGCTGATGGGAGCGTGATATCTTTCGGTGCGATGGCCGTGTCCCAGCCAGGCCATGGCCTTGACGATCAGGACAGCAGAGTTCACCGGCTTGACGAGGCATTCGTCCGCGCCCAGGCGGTTGGCCTCCAGGATCTCATCGACCGTATTGGCGGAAATGAGCAGCAGGATGTGGCCGCGACTCGTGGCGCGCAGGTCGCGGAGCAGGGCCGCCCGCTTCTCCTTGGGAAGCTGGACGTCAATCACGATGAGTGACGGATCGATCAATCTGGCACTCTGGACGGCATCCGACGCCTCCGACTCAACCAGTACGATGCAGTTTCTTTGCGTAAAGAGGGTGTTCCACGAGGCGGCCGTCTCGGGCTGGTCAGAAACGATCATAACGATATAGGCGGTCTCAACATCAGTTTTCCAGGTAACCATAAATACTTTCCTTTCACAGCTCATTTACTTGACGGGTTTCGAGCCTGCATGTTACACTCGAACCTGTCATTATTTTTGAAAGGAGGCGCAGCCGATGTTTCAGATGAAGCAGACCAAAGCATTCACTAAATTTTCCAGTGACTATTTTGATTCTTGGAGTGCGCCTATTCCTCGTTAATTTACACGAAATGTAGTTGACGGCCACGGTGCACTTGCCCGTGGCCGTTTTGATTCAATTGCGGTCATGGGTGAAAAGCCTGTGGCCGATTTTTTTTATGTGCTTTCTCTGGAGGCAAACATGTTCGACATACAAACGCAGTTATTCGAAGGCCGGGATGTCCGCTTTGGTCCCATCGACCACGAGAAGGATCCGGAGATCGAGGCCCGCTGGACTCACGATTCCGATTTCATGCGCCTGATGGAAGTCGCTCCGGCGCGCCCGCTGTCGGCTGCCATGATCAGGAAGCAGTATGAGAAGCTGGAAAAGAAGATGGAGGAGGATAAGAATTTATATTACTTCACCCTCCGCGCCCGGGCGGACGACCGCCTGATCGGATATGCCGATATTCACTGGATCGAGTGGGCGAACGGGAATGGCCACATCCGTTTGGGGATCGGCGCTGCCGAAGATCGACGCAAGGGCTTTGGCACCCAGGCATTGCGAATGCTTCTGCGATTTGCCTTTGCAGAGTTGAACCTGTTCCGCGTCACGGCGAGTGTGCCGGAGTACAACGATGGTGCCATCGCTCTGCTGAAAAAATCTGGCTTTACCCGGGAAGTATGTCGTCGCAAATCGCTGGAACGGGATGGCCGCCGATGGGACCTGTATATTTTCGGCTTGTTAAAAGACGAGTGGCAGAGTCAGGCAAATCAATAGCCTGACCGGGAGGCAGCAATGAAGGAACTGTTTTTTGGAGAGCTGGTCCGGCTTGCCATGGAGGAGCCTGATGCAATTGCCAGGGCGGAAGTCCACTGGCAGCGTGACTCGGAATTTGTGCGACTGGCCGGCGGTGGCCTGAACCTCTTTTCTGAAAAGAAGATAAAGGATTGGACCGAGAAGAGGATTGAAAAAGATCCGCAGCCGGAGCGCTATGGCTTCAACATACTCACCCTGGCGGATGACAGGCTGGTCGGTTTCCTTGGCATGGGCCTGGAATTGGTCCATGGGGAGGTCTGGGTCGGCATCGGGATCGGCGAACGCGAAAACTGGAACAAGGGCTATGGCACCGATGCGATGAAGCTTTGTCTGCGCTATGCCTTTTGGGAACTGGGTGCCCAGCGTGTATCACTCGGTCTGCATGAGTACAACCCGCGTGCATTGCGCTCCTATGAGAAGGCTGGCTTTCGTCTGGAAGGCCGCACCCGAAAGGATATCCTGCGCGAAGGCAAACGGACGGATACCCTGTGGATGGGCATCCTTCGAGAGGAATGGCTGGCCATGCAGGAAGGAGAAAAAGCATGAACGATATTTTTACAGGAAGGCTGGTACGCCTGTCTGCCTATGATCCTGATGAATTAAGCAAGGCATTGCCTCGCTGGTACAGGAACTCAGAGTACTCCCGTCTGCTCAGCTCGTCACTCATGCCGATGCCTTCGCCGAAGTCGGTAGCCAGATGGATCGAAAAGGAAGTAATGGATCCTTCGTCTGCCAGCTATTTCTTCAGCATCCGCACGGTCGCGGATGACAGATTGATAGGCGATCTGGGACTCGATGTTGTCGACTGGAGCGGGCGTGATGCGTTCGTCGGCCTGGGCCTCGGCGAGACCGAATACTGGGGCAGGGGCTATGGCACGGACATCATGAACGTCCTGCTGCGATTTGCCTTTACGGAGATCAATCTGCGGCGCGTCACCCTGACCGTGTTCGAATACAACCCGCGGGCGATCCGCTCCTATGAGAAGACAGGGTTCTCGCATGAAGGCAGGCTTCGCAAAGTGATCAACAAGGAAGGCAGGCGCTGGGACATTCTCTTTATGGGGATCCTGCGCGAAGAGTGGATGGAAAAGAATGTGATGCACCTGGCGCCCTGACCGGCGCTGACTGGAGGAAGTGATGGACACAACGTTAAGGACAGCCAACAGACTTCTCGACACCAGTCTGTGTCTGCGTCCCGCCGAATGGAGCGACGCAGAGGCTGTAGCAGGCCTGATCCATGATGCCTGTATCGCACAAGGCGATGCAGCCCGTGCCTTAACACCGGAGGAAGTGAAATTTGGCTGGCGGGCCACCGGTTTCAACATGGAAAAGGACACCTTTGTAGTGGAGACAGCTGGCGGCCGGATCGTGGGCTATGAGGAGATCACCAACTCGTACGGGTATGCCGTTCTGGACATGGATGGCTATATCCATCCCGATTACAGAGGCCGCGGCATTGGGACAACCCTGCTGCGTTCGGTCGAAAGACGTGCCCGTGAGCTGATGGCTTTTGCCGAGCCAGACGTCAGAGTTTCGATCCGGACCACCATCGGCCGGGATGAGCCGAATGGCATTGCCCTGCACGAGAACGAGGGTTATCACACCACCCGGTATCACTGGAGGATGGAGATCCGCCTGGATGGAGCTCCTGCCGAGCCCCGTTGGCCGGACGGCATCGAGCTGCGTCCTTTCCGCCAGATGGAGCATGAGCTGGCAGTCTGGCGTGCCAATAACGAAGCCGGCCGCGAGGAACCGGGCAGCCATGCCTGGTCCCTGGATCAGTGGCGGGAATATCGCTTCGACGACCCGGAGTACGACCCATCCCTGTGGGCCATCGCCTGGGCCGGCGACGAGGTGGCCGGCTATTCGCTGAACCGCGATCGCACAGGCATGGGCTGGATCCAGGCTGTAGGAGTCCGTCCGCAGTGGCGGAAACGCGGCATCGCCCAGGCACTTCTGCGCCATTCGTTTGCAGAATTCCATCGCCGCGGCATGCGTACTGTTGGTCTTGGCGTCGATTCCTATAGTCCCAAGGGCGCGCATCGGTTGTATGAGAGGGTGGGTATGCACCCTGTCAGTGCTTCAGTGATGTATGAAAAGGAACTGCGTGCGGGCCGCGATCCCAATCGGGTATCGACCGTGGCCTGAGAAAAAGGAGAAGAATGATGGATACAAAATTATCGAGCCTTGCAACCCTGCTGGATCAGAGTCTGCACCTGCGCACCGCCCAGTGGCGCGACCTGGAAGCGGTTACCCGGTTGATCTATGAGGTCTGTGCCGCGGACGGAGACACCTCTGTTGCCGTCACGCCGGAAGAGTTAAAGCATGAATGGGAAAACCCGGGCTTTGATCTGGAACGGGATGCCTGCCTGGTGGAAACCAGCGATGGGCATGTCGTTGGATATGAAGAGTTTGTCAATGAGCACGAGCATGCCATCCTGAGAACCGATGGATATGTTCATCCTGAATTCAAAGGACGACGCATTGGTACCGCGCTCTTGCGCGTAACGGAAACGCGCGCTCTTGAAGAAATGACTCTTGCCGAGCCTGGTGTGCGCGTCTCGTTGCGCAGCACGATCGACAACCGCGATCCAATCAGTCATGATCTGCACCGCAACGAAGGCTATCTGCCTCTGCGCTATCACTGGCGCATGGAGATCGTACTGGACGGTAAGCCGCCGGAGCCGGGATTTCCTGAGGGGATCGAACTGCGTCCCTTTATCAAAGGCGAACATGATGTTGCCGTCTGGCAGGCGCAGAATGAAGCGTTCCGCGATCACTGGGG
>JBLMZU010000716.1:0-6797 GCA_050258995.1 Bacteroidota bacterium | reverse complement strand
ATCTTCTCGTCTGCGATGAGGTCGGCTACGTGAGACTCGATCACGCAGACGCGAATCGGTTCTTCCAGCTGATCAACCGCCGCTACACCCGCTTCTTTGACCCCAACCCGATCCGCGGCGTCACCGTCCTGGGCCGCTACACCAGGTCGTCGGAAAACTGGGGCGGCTCTACGGCGGAGTGGAAACAACTGCAGGCCGCGCCCGATCCGTATGCGCTCCGTGCCGCGGGTTACTCCTATCTGTACTTCGGCAGCGAATACTGGGAACAACTGTCACCCCAATATCAGGAAGCACTCTCCGCTGCCTGCGTGAAGAAAGTGGACCGCGTAGATGGCATCCGCAGCGAAAAGGATTATCGCAAGGATTACCGCCTCCTGCTCGACCTCCGAGCCTGCACCCACTAGGGATACCTGTGCGAGTCGCATGGGATTCGCGGGCAGACGTGTAAGGCAAAAACATCACAATATCGCAAGTTTTCCAGACACCCTTTTGCTTTGAACCACCTGTATAATCAATGAAATCTTATTGGGAGGATCAGCACATTCCACTCAAAAGGAAATGCCATGGAAACATCGTCTGCCGCGCCCGCTCTTCGTCCACTTCGCATCGGTGAGCTTTTAGATCGTGCCATTCGTCTCTATCGGGACGATTTCTTAACGCTCGTTGGGATTGTCGCCGTCGTTTATGTACCGCTGACGATCCTGCAGATTCTTGCTTCTGCCCTGTTTAGCACGTCCATTGTCAGATCCACACCGGACCGGCTTTTTACCAATGCTTCCACCTGGATCGCCATGTCCTTCACGGTCGTCCTTTTTGTCCTGCAATTTATCCTGGTCCAGGGAATCGCCATGGGGGCGCTGGCAAGGGCGGTCGCCGATAACAACCTGGGAAAAAAAACAGGCATTGTCGACGCCTACCGGGGTATTGGCGGCTCTTGGGTCTCCCTGCTTGGGGCTCTCCTGTTTATCATCGTCGTCATCTTGGGCATCATTCTATGGGGAATTGTTCCCTGCATCGGCACGGTCACAGCCCTGGGAATGCTTTTCTATATGGTGGCGGTGGTCAACCAGCTTGTGCCACCTGTCGTCGTGCTTGAGGATCAGACGGCAACCGGCTCGGTTCGCCGGGCATGGAGTCTGGCCCGGCGCCGGTTTTGGCCCGTGCTGGGATATGCCTTTCTTCTTGGATTGTTCAGCCTGGTCGTGGTGAACGGACCCGCTGCCATCGCCAATATCATCCTGACCCAGGCATTCCAGAGCATCGGGGATGTATCCATGTATCTGACCGTGGCGCCTATTGTACAGGGATTAATTACCCTGGTATTTGCCCTGCTGTATTACCCGCTTCAAATGACAGCTTTTACCCTGGTATATTTTGACCTGCGAATCCGCACAGAGGGATTTGATATCGCCCTGCAGACCATGCAAGCCGAAGGCACAACCGACGTATCGGATGCAGTGGCGATCTCGGCCCCCGTAGCAACCGAGCGTCTGTTCACCTGGCCCGACCTGGGCAACTTCGCCATTCTGACGCTGGTTGGGTTGGGTGTTTACATCCTGTTCAGCACGGTGCTGATCGGCGGCCTATTTTTCTTCTCCTCGCTGTTCAACTAATCGACAGAATGCGTCCGCTCCTGGTGATCTGGCTGGTTGCGTTCCTTTCGCTGACGAACCTCTCGCCGGTCCATTCATCCTTGCCTTTTCAACAGCAGAGGTCATCCATCAGCACCCAGGAATACTGGGACCTTGTCGGCAGCACGCGACAGGCCGTTGTACAGTTGAAGTCACAGACCGGTGCAAAGGTCGAGCAGGAGTTAAACACACTCGCATCGCAGTGGGATCAGGTCTCAGCCGTGGAGCAGCCGGATGGCACTATCGTCCAGATCCATTCCGAGTATCTGGCCGGTGAGCTGAGGTCTGCTTCACCCGATCTTGAACATCTAGAAAAATCCCTGGACACATTGCTGAAGGCACACCAGGAGTACCCGCAGAAAGTCTTTACCATCCAGGATATCGACCCGCTGAAGAAGATCCTTGCCCGTCCCGAGTTCCAGTGGGACCAGGCCCGGACAGTGGAAATGCCTGCCTGGCTGGGCAATCTCTTCGCTGCGATCACAAAGTTCACAGACCGCATCGTGTTCGCCATTATTAATCTGCTGGTTCAGGGCCGCTCAATTTTTATCGTTGCAGGCTCGATCCTGTTCACGCTGATCCTGTTATACATTTCCAGGCTCCTTTCCCGCAATTTGGCAGGGAATGCCCAGCTGGGAGCGCAGGGAGAAGAAGGGGAGGGGATTGTCACTTCACAGGGCGCACTGCAGCGTGCCCAGGCGTTATCCTCACAGGGCGACTATCGCAACGCGGTCCGCTTCTTATATCTCTCCTCGCTGCTGGTGCTCGACGAGCACGGGCTGCTGCGCTATGACCGTTCCCGCACCAACCGGGAGGTTCTGCGCAGTGTTTCCTCACGCCCCGAGCTGGCCGATCCGCTGCGGGATGTGATCGATGTCTTTGACCGGGTCTGGTACGGCTACGAGCCGGTTGACGAACAGACCTACCAGGTCTACCGGGAACATGTGGAGGAATTGCGGGAGAAAAAGGAATGAAAACCATTTCCCGCGATACAAAGCTTTCGATCGGAATCCTGGTCCTGCTGGTGGCCGTCACGATCTTCGCCGCCGTCCAGAAGCAGACCGGGCAGCCTTATCCAGCCTTGTCCAGCGCCTCCCCCGCGCAGGATGGTGCGCTGGCGTTGAAGTTATGGGTAAAGGAACTCAAGTACGGTGTGGACGAAGCGGTTCTGGATCGTTTTGCTCCTCCCGGGGATACCTCGATCCTTTTTGTGCTTGAGCCTTTAAGCCCCACCAGTGAGGAACTAGAGGCAATCGACGATTGGGTGAAGTCGGGCGGGACATTGATCGCCATAGGCGAGCAGTACGGCATGTATACCCTGGCAAATAACTATCACTTTGAGTTCAGTTATCTGCTCGAGCAAGCCGGCGAAGCTACTGTGGAGACCCCGCTCGTGGAGTCCCCGGCTGTGCCCGCCTTGAAGAATCTGGGGTTGCGGGTCGGTCTTACCTCCGAGCGTGACGACTACGTGGTGCTGGCTACCCAGAAGGGAGAGCCCGTGCTCGTCTCGTTCGATCATGGCCAGGGACGGGTGATTCTCGGCACCCTGCCCGCTGCCTTTACCAACGCGGGATTAAAACGGGCCGGTAACGCCGAGCTGGTCTTAAATATCCTGGCCCTGGCTCGAACCAAGGGCAAAATCTGGTTCGACGAATGGCACCACGGCGAGCGCAACCAGGAACAGATCCTGGGACCCGCCGAGTTTCTGCGCCGCACGCCGATCGGGCATGCACTGTTGTTTTCTGTCCTTGTGACCTTTCTTGGCCTGTTCGTACAGGGACGCGGTTTCGGCAGGCCGGTGCCGCTTCCACAGGAGACCAGGCGCCGCGGCGCACTGGAGCACATCACCGGCATTGCCAATCTTGGCCGGCGCGCCTCCCATCGCCCGGCCGTAATGATGCACTACCACCAGCAGATCAAGCGCAAGCTGGGCCAGCGTTACCGCCTCGACCCCAACATGGATGACAAACAGTATGTCGATGCACTGGCTGCATACAATCCCTCGCTCGATAAAGATGGATTACTGAATCTATTGGAACGGTTAAAGAACAAGAATATCAGCGAGACGGAAATGGTCCATCTCGCAGCAGAAGCGTCCAGGTGGATCGATACTTAAGCCATGGAGAATTCATGAACCCGACAGATCTCAAAACCATTTTTCAAGAGTTACGCACAGAGGCGAACAGGGTCCTGGTGGGCCTGCAGGAGCCGTTTGAACTGCTGGCCGTTGCATTGTTCACCGGCGGACACGTACTGCTGGAGGGTGTGCCCGGGACGGCAAAAACCCTGATGGCGAAGACCCTCGCCCACATGGTGCAGGCCGATTTCACCCGCATCCAGTTCACACCCGATCTGATGCCATCCGATATTTTGGGCACCAGTGTATTCGACGTCTCCACGACCCGCTTCCATCTCAAGAAGGGACCCATCTTTACCCAGCTACTTTTGGCCGACGAGATCAACCGCGCCCCTGCCAAGACGCAGTCCGCCCTGCTGGAGGCCATGGAGGAAAGACAGATCAACCTGGAAGGCGAACAGCACATCCTGGAAGCGCCATTCATGGTGGTCGCCACCCAGAACCCGATCGAATACGAAGGGACCTATCCCCTCCCCGAAGCACAGCTCGACCGCTTCATGTTCAAGGTTCTGGTGCCGTACTCGCCTCTCGAGGATGAGGTGGAAGTCCTGCGCCGCTATCATCGCGGCTTCGACGCCCATAACCTGGTGGCCGCCGGCTTGAATCCGGTTTTAAGTGCGAAACAGGTTGTGGAAATCCGCGACACGATCAAAAACATCGTTGTGGAGGATGGCATCCTGACTTACGTGGCCAGGATCGGCGTGGCCAGCCGCCAATCGCCCGATATCGTGCTGGGCGCCAGCACCCGCGCCACCACGCATGTCCTGCTGGCATCCAAAACCTTCGCCGCCCTGCAGGGCCGCAACTACGTCACTCCCGATGATGTCAAGTTCATCGTGCCGCCGGTCTACCGTCACCGCATATTGCTGAAGCCGGAAGCGGAGATTGAAGGCCTGGATGCCGATTCGGTGATTCAAAGGGTCCTGGGAAGTGTGGAAGTGCCCAGGTAATCAAGCTGCATCACGATGCTGTTCACTACGCGCGCTCTTCTGCTTCTTCTGATCACGGCTCCGCTGCTCGCACTGGGGACGTGGTTCCCATTCATGCAGTGGATCGCCTGGGCCTACGCGCTCGTCGTGGGGACCCTGATCTTTACCGACTGGCGCCTGGCCGGGCCGATCAGGCAGTTCGACCTGGTGCGTGAACACGACAACAAACTTTCACTGGGAGCAGAAAACCCGGTGCGGATCTCCCTGCGGAACCGCTCGTGGCGCGGCGTCAGCTTCACGGTCCGGGATGAAGCGCCCGAGCAGTTCAAGATCGAGACGCGCACGATCGACGGGCATGTCGAGTCGAGAGGCGAATGGCAGTCGGTTTATCACGTCCGCCCGTTGCGGCGCGGGGATTATCAGTTCGGCGATCTGAGCCTGCGCTGGCTGGGTCCGCTTGGACTGGTCATCCGCCAGGCAAAAGTGGAGGCGAAGGAGCCGGTGAAGGTGTATCCCAACCTGTTGGATGTGCGCCGCTACGATCTGCTCCTGCGCCGCAACCGGCTGCAGGAGATGGGACTACGCACCACCCGCCAGTTTGGCGAAGGGACCGAGTTTGAGCGCCTGCGCGAATACCTGCCCGACGATGAGTACCGCCGCATCAACTGGAAGGCGACCGCCCGCCGTAATTTCCCCGTCACCACCGAATATCAGACCGAGCGCAGCCAGCAGGTGATCGCCGTTTTAGATGTAGGTCGCATGATGCAAAGCCCGGTCGCGGACATTGCCAAGCTCGATTATGTGGTCAATGCCGTCCTGTTGCTGACCTACGTTGCCACCGGCAAGGGGGACCGCGTCGGCATGATGAGCTTCGCCGATGATGTCATGCACTATCTGGGCCCCCGCCAGGGACGCGGCCAGTTCTATCGCATGCTCGAGCTATTGTATGCCGTGGAGCCGCAGCCGGTGGAGCCGGACTATCGCAAGGCGCTGGCCTATCTGGCCCTCAAGCAGCGGCGCCGCGCCCTGGTGGTGCTGTTCACTGATCTGACCGGGGGAGCGAGCCTGAATTCCCTGGTCGCGCAGATGGCCTTGCTGGCCCGCAACAGCCTGCCCCTGGTCGTCACGATCAGTGATCCGGATGTTGTCAGCGTCTCGCAGAGGAAGCCAGACGATTCGTTGGGGGTTTATCAACGAGCAGCCGCCAGCCAGCTGCTCGACGAACGGCGCGTGGTGCTGGACGCGCTTCGCCAGCGCGGTGTGCAAACCCTGGACGTTCCCGCCAACCAGCTCTCGATGTCGGTCATCAATCGTTATTTGGAATTGAAGGGAAGAATGCAGCTCTAACCGGCATTCCTGCGTTTTTTTCTTTCCCGCCCGGCCAGCAGTAAATACCCATACAGAAACATCCCGCTCAGGATTCCCACCGTCCATTTGACGGGAACGGGGATCGTCCTGGAAGGAGAAATGAAGCCTTCGATGGTCCCAGCCACCACCAGCCAGGGGACCGCGCCGAGCAGCAGATACACGGCCTTGCGCGCCGCCTGGGTCAGTGCATCCCGGCGTCGCAGCAGACCCGGCTGCAGGATCGCCCATCCCAGCATCAGGCCCGAGCCGCCGGCCATAAATATGACGCTCAGCTCAATAACGCCGTGTCCGATCACAAACGTCCACAGGTCGAAGCCGATGCCATGGAAGGCGGTCAACCCGCTGAGAGTGCCGATCGTCAGCCCGTTGGTGAACAGGACCCAGAGCGTCAGCAGGCCCGCCGTCAGGCCGCTGGCGAAGGCCAGCATCGACACCTGGATATTGTTCCGCATGATGAACGACGAGGCATACGGCCGCTCTTCCACGGGGATGTCGATCCACAATTCCTTGTTCTCGACGATCCCGATCAGGCGGTGCATCTCCGGAGGCAGAAGCAGGGTGGCCGTGGCAGGTCTCACATAGGTGGCAATCCCCGAGGCGATGGCCGGCAGGATGAAAAGCATGGCTGCTACAAATGTGAAGATCCAGGTTTCACGGAAGAGCCGTGGGAAACCGGTCGTTGCAAACCGCAGCAGGCCTTTCAACGCCAGCGGCTCGCTGCGGTACACGACT
>JBLMZU010000715.1:0-3874 GCA_050258995.1 Bacteroidota bacterium | reverse complement strand
AAATTTTCTGGGCGTCAAGATCGACCTTCCCACAGTAGATATGAAGCGGCGAACGACGGGTACCGATGGCGACGGCGAGATCTATCTCGTGCAGGACTATAAAAAGTTTGAAAAGGCCAACCGCCTCGTGCCCAATGTGAAATTACCGGCAAATGCCCCGCTGCACGACCCGTTTGTGCTGCGCTACCATCATTATTCCCTGGTGATGAACAGGAAATACCGCATGTGCATGTTCACCGCCTCCAACTGCGATTACCGCGACGAAATGCGAAAGGACCCGAGAAAACGCAGTGCATTCGGGAGCGAATCCTGGAAGGCGGATCCGCGTGTTCCCCTGGAATACCAGCTGCTCGACAAGGAGATCTACCAGCCGGCCCGGAACGTGGATCGGGGCCATGTCCATCGACGGGAGGATAATTGCTGGGGCAGCGCAGGCATGCAGACGGAATATGCGAACTCGGACACCTACCATTGGACCAACTGCACACCCCAGCATGAGCTCTTCAACCAGGAAAATCCGGCCGGGTATGACAAACAGAAAGGGATCTGGGGCTGGTTTGAAGGGGAGCTGGAGGAACAGATCCACAAAAGCGGAGGCCAGGCTGTCCTGTTCGCCGGGCCCGTTTTGGATGAGCAACACGGTGCCTGGCAGACATTGAAAAACGGAAAGGTGTTTATTCCCTATAAATTCTGGAAGGTCGTCGTCGTTCCGGAAAGCACGGCCCGGAACGCCCCCCTGCTCGCCTACGGCTTCCTCTTCGACCAATCTGATGTGATCCAGAAGTACGGGCTTGACATTCAGGAAGCGCTGGAGCTGCCAGATTTCAAACGCCAGCAGGTCACGATTGAGGAGATCAGCACCCTGAGCGGCGTGGTGTTCGATAAAAAAGTAAGGGATGCGGACCAGCACCCGGGAGCGAAAAAATCAACGGAAACCAAATTGAAGCTTGGAAAATAACCTCATTAATCATAAAGCAGTCTCACGGCAGAAATCCGTGAGACCGCTTTTGTTTTATTTCAATGCAGGCATCCCCTGCTTCTAGTACTCCACCACCCTCTTCAGTGTCTTGGCATACCTGACCCAGGCCTTCACCTGGCTCTCGGTGGGCAGCTTGTGGACCAGGTGGCAGCGCTCGTTGGTCTCGAGCAGGGTCACGTGCAGGTTCTTGGGATTGCGCTGTGCCAGCTCCACGACCGTGTCCACGCCCGACTGTTCGAGCAGGTCGGAGTATTGGCCACCCACACCCTTGACGCGGTACAGGTCCGCCCGGTTGACCCACTACAGGATGCGGACCTCGGAAAGACCGGTTACTGTGGCCATTTCCTCGCGTCCCTTCTTCGTGGCGCCCTTCTTCAAAAGGGAGTCAATCGACCCGACTCCCCCCTTCCTAAGCTCCCCGGCATAGACCGGTCCGATCCCTTCTATCGACTCCAATTTGCCTTTCCAACCGTTTGGCATGTGTGCCTCCTTTTGTGAGATGGAAAATGAATGATTGTAAACAAAGCCCGGACCGCACTCAGGCGGTCAGGCCTATGGGACAGGAGAATGGAGATGGTCAATGGTATTGGAAATCATCTCAGCGCTTTCCCGCAACTTGTAAAACGAAGGTGAATTTAGTATAGCGAGTTCCCGCCTGTAAATCAAGACTTTGGAGGAATTCAACGAGCGAGTTCAACAAAATAAGTAGGCCGTAGATCTAGGATGGGAGCAGATCTCCTGCCGCGTATGGCAAGCTGTGCGTGTGATCGGAAGGCATGGAAATAATACACCGAGGACCCCTCCTTCCCTGCATTCAAAGCCGTGGAGAAACTGTAGCGTAAATTGTCATCAATTTACAATGATACGCGGCGGGTGGGTGATTGAAATCGGATTCCGTAAGTTGTATACTGGAATTGCGGAAAGTTCATATTTGCACGATTGAGGAGGAATGGTATGACATTGAAGCGCATCCTGCAAACCATTTTAATCATGGCTGTAGTAATGGTTAGCCTGGCAGCCAGCTCGCAAAGCGCAAAGGCCAACAGCTACTGCGGCCCGACCTATGTGGTCCAGCCAGGCGACTGGCTGGCAAAGATCGCCCGCTACTGCGGCGTCTCCACATCGGCGCTGATCGCGGCCAACCCGTGGACCCAGTACTATTACTACATTTATCCGGGACAGGTATTGACCATCCCGGATGCCTATTACCCCCCGCCTCCTCCTCCACCTCCTCCGTCTGATCATGGTGGTTATTATGGCTGCGGGCCGAACTCTGACATGTACGGTGCCTTCTGGTATGTCTGCCCCGGCGATACGCTTGGCCATATCGCCAGCTACTATGGGACGACCTGGCAGTGGCTCGCCTACCATAACGGCATCTATAATCCCAACGTGATCTACGTCGGTACAAAGATCAGGCCATGATCGACCGCCCGGTGCGAGGCTTCGTGCCGGGTGGTCTCCCAGGTCTCCATGTTGTAAGCCGCCTGTCGGACCGATAGGCGGCTGTAGTTCGTATTCAGACCGGCTACAGGCCCGGCCGCATCTGCCCGAAGATCCCGTTAAGCGACGGACCGGCGATCTTCAACAGGCCGAGGGAGATGACCCCGCACAACAGGCCGATCAGGATGGCCGGCAGGAAGAAAGCCGCCGCTGCCCCACCCCAGCCAAATTTATGGATGGCCTTGGTGGCAGCAACCTCCAGGTAGATGGCGTACAGGCCCAGCAGCAGGAACAGCGGCAGGGTGCACAGCGCGGCGAAGGGGATGAGATTGAACGGCACCAGCAGGCCTGTGACCAGCGACAGCGGTGCGACCACAGCGCCGAAGGCATACGCCATTTGGTCGAAGGTCCCCTGGCCGCCCAGGAACTTTGCAGTGGCATGCAGGATCGCCACGCCCAGCACAAATCCGATCAGCGAGAACAGGCCAGCCAGTGGAGCGCCACAGATCGCTCCGATCAAGCCGGCCGTACCAAAGATCCCGGAAAACCCGGATATCTGTCCGATCTCCGGGACGGCCGAGCGGAGCCCGACCAGGGCGGCGATGAACTGCGTCAGGCCGCCGATCAGCCCGGTCAGGGTGCCCACCAGGAAAACCCACAGGTAGGCAGACCGGGCTTTTGCCTCCGGGTGGCCGGTGATCTCCAGGAAGGTTTTTTCGCCTGGCTTTGTAAAGACCTTGGTCCAGACCGGGAGAGCGCCCTGGGTGGGCGGGACCTCCGGCTCGACGATCAGGGAAGGGTTGGATGATTGAGTCATGATGAATTCTCCTGATAATAAGAATGCACCGGATT
The DNA here is from genome assembly GCA_050258995.1 of Bacteroidota bacterium. GTDB lineage: Bacteria > Chloroflexota > Anaerolineae > Anaerolineales > Villigracilaceae > Defluviilinea. The sequence goes on along the minus strand of JBLMZU010000715.1, from coordinate 600 downwards.
CTAAAAGGGAAGAAACCAATCAGTCTGGGCCGTATTGAACTTGATACGCAGGTCTCGAAACGGTATCAAGCCCTGCCCCCGGGCAGGAGTCCCGCCTGGGCGACAGCTTCTCCACATCGCCCGGGATTGTTGACCTCCCGCACTGTCTTCTCAATACTTCTTGTTAACCTTTCAAGCTATACTTCCCCGCATGAACTCACCTTCCAACATCTCTACTCGCTTTGCGCAAAGGTCGGACGCCGCACGTATCGTCCAGCTAGTCCGCCAGATGGGACCGGATAGCCCACTGACCGAAGACTATGTCCATCACTACCTGGCCGGGAAAGATCGGCAGATCCTGCTTGCCCAGCGCGGGGATGCGATTGTCGGGCTGCTCAGCTATTCAGTGCGCGCCGATCTATACCATGCCGGGAATTCCGTCCTGATCGAGGAGCTCGTGGTGGAGGCAGCCTGCCGGGGCCAGGGGATCGGCAGCGCACTGCTGCAGGCACTGCTGGAGAACCTGGCAGGCCTGGCGTGCAGGGAGCTCTGCCTGGCCGTCATGCCAGACAACGAGGCGGCGATCCGCCTGTATAAGAAATATGGACTGGTGGAGGAAGC
>JBLMZU010000714.1:0-2693 GCA_050258995.1 Bacteroidota bacterium | reverse complement strand
CGGGAATCTCCGTCCTCCCCATCACTTCGCTGGTCCTCGAGCACAAGGCTTCGAAGGAGAGGATCTCCACAGGGGTCGAGGAGCTGGATGGCATGATGGGGAACAAAGGCTTTTATCGCGGCAGCACCATCCTGGTCTCCGGCACAGCCGGGTCAGGGAAGACCAGCCTGGCAGCCTCCTTTGTGGACGCCGCCTGCCGGCGCGGGGAACGCTGCCTGTTCTTTGCCTTCGAAGAATCACCGGGCCAGTTCGTCCGCAACATGTCCTCCATTGGGATCAACCTGGCGCATAATGTCAAAAAGGGGTTGCTGCGCTTCCATGCCAGCCGGCCTTCATTATATGGGCTGGAGATGCATCTCGTCACCATCCACGACCTGATCCTGGAATACAAACCGGAGGTCGTTGTACTGGACCCCATCACCGATTTCTTTGTGGTCGGCTACGGTGTGGAAGTTAAATCGCTGGTCACACGCATCATTGACTTCCTGAAGACAAAGGGGATCACAACCATGCTGACCACACTCACCTCGGAGGAAAATGCAGTGGACGACTCCATGGTCGGGATTTCCTCCCTGGTCGATACCTGGATCAGCTTGCGCAATATCGAGAACAACGGCGAGCGCCAGCGCGGCCTGTTCATTTTGAAGTCACGCGGCATGGCCCACTCGCACCAGATCCGCTCATTCCAGCTCACCGATCATGGGATCAAGCTCGGATCCTCGAGTCAGGCCAGACCGACGAATATGCGGGAAGCGACAAACGGGGCGAAATAATGCGTTCGACCGGGTTAATCAAGCACCTGTGAGGAGGCTGTACATGGAAAAGGTAAAAGCAAAAGAGAAATCCCAAAAAGTATCCAAGGAATGGGAGCTGCGATTGTACGTCGCCGGGCAGACGCCGAAGAGCCTGGCCGCCTTCGCCAACCTCAAGAAGATCTGTGAGGATCACCTGGCCGGGGAATATCATATCGAGGTGATCGACCTGCTTAAAAATCCCCAGCTGGCAAGCGGGGACCAGATCCTGGCCATCCCGACCCTGGTGAGGAAGCTGCCCGAGCCCATCCGCAAGATCATCGGAGATCTCTCAAACACGGAGCGCGTGCTCGTCGGGCTGGATATCCGGGAACAGAAATAAACCGGCGATCCGCATGATCCCGATTCCTTCCTGCGCTGGAAAGGTTTTGTATGCCTAGAAAAAAGCAACAAGTTCCGGATGAAACGGTAGAGCTAAGAAAGCAGCTCACAGAGACCGAGGAAACTTTGGATGCCATCCGCCAGTACCTGGTGGATGCCTTTGTCATTCGGAAGGCGGACGGCGAGCAGGTCGTTACCCTGACCGATGCAAATTTTCCCTATCGCATGATGGTCGAATCAATGAATGAAGGAGCGATAACCCTTATTCCGGATGGGACGATCTTTTATTGCAACCCCTGCTTTGCCAATATGATTCACATGGAGACGGATAAGCTGATCGGGACCAGGTTCCGCGACCTGATTCCACCCGAGGAGCAGACAGCCTTTGATGATCTGTTTGGCAGAGCTGAGCAGCTCAGTATGAGAGGCGAATTCCGTCTGCGGGCAGCCCGTGCAGGCTGGGTGCCGGTCCAGCTATCCATTTACAGGCTTACCACCGAGAATGTGAGCGGGATCGCCATCCTTGCCACGGACATCACCGAGCGGATCCATGCGGAGAAAAAGATCCGTTCCCTGGCTACCGAGCTCATCTCGGTCGAGCAGGAGGAGCGCCACCGCATCTCCCAGATCCTGCACGATGATCTGCAGCAGCGGCTGTTCGCCATCCGCACTCATCTCACCCTTCTCAAGGAGGAGAATGGCCTGGCAGCCTTACACCCTGAAAGAAATTTAAATATCGATCAAATCCAGGACTGGCTGTCAGAATCGATCAACATCACCCGGAATTTGAGCGTCAATCTCAGCCCGGCAGTCCTGCAAGGCGACGGGCTCGCAGAAGCTGTGCACTGGCTGGCAGCGCAGATGAAGGAACAGTATGGCCTGCAGGTTGAAGTTGAAGCCGAGACCGGAAATGACTTTATAGATATCGAGGAACACATGCGCGTGCTTCTGTTCCAGGCAGTACGCGAGCTGCTGTTCAATATCGTCAAGCATGCAGAAACCCCGGATGCGACTGTCAGGTTGACGCAGGAAAACAGCAATGGGTGGATCGCGGTCATCGATCCGGGCCGGGGATTCGATGCAGAGGTCGTGATAAGAAATCCCCAGCTTGCCCACGGCCTGCTGATCATCAAGGACCGGCTGGGCCTGATGGGCTGTACCATGGAAATCAATTCGCGTCCCGGGGACGGCACGCGCGTCACAATCAAAGTCCCCCTGGAAAAAGCTGCCGGGGCTTGATCGCGCAAAAAGGCTCCTGCCCCTTCCCCATGCCGGTCATCGACTATGGTCCTGTAACCAGGGAGCAGCTTCCTTTATTACAGCCATTAATATCCACCTTGCATGTCTCGATCATTCGACGATCTTCAATCGAACTTTTCATCAGGAGGCAAATATGACCTTTCCCTATTCCGAACAAAATACCACCTCCCGCCGCAGAATGGAGACTCTCGTTTATGGTCTCTCCGACGAAGACCTCGCCCGTACCACCGACTACGGCTGGACCGTGGCAGCTCTGCTGGCTCACCTGGCTTTCTGGGACCAGCGGATGTCCGTCATCCT
>JBLMZU010000713.1:0-3590 GCA_050258995.1 Bacteroidota bacterium | reverse complement strand
GCCGTCAGCGGCTCCTGTTCCGGATGCAGCAGATCGTGGCTGTTCAACTTGAGGATGAGCGGCACCTGTCCGGCGAACTCTGCCGCACCGGCTTCCAAAAACCCCAGCAGGCTGGCATAGGCGCTCAACCCTGCATCGATGGCGAGTTGAAAATGATAGAGCGGATCATATGCTGGCGGATTCAGCGCGAAACTTGCGCCTGGTCCATGTTCGAAGCCCTGGTCCACCGGCAGGATAATCATATGTCCTGTGCCGCCAAGCTGTCCATGGTTGAGCAGACGGTATAGGTTGGTCAGCACACCCGGGTTTTCACTTTGGTACCAACTGAGAATTTCACGAATACGATCACTCATTAATCCAGTCCTTCACTGTCAGCTTGAACGAACAGAGATGATCGACGATGTTTCATTCCCCCTATTCAAAATAAACAACAGTTTTCCAGCCAAAACAGCAACGAGCAGTTATTTCTCCACCTGGAATTGCATTCTGGGTAGAATGTGCCAGGGTTCACGCCCGCAGATATTATACATCGTACCACGATATAAATCAATTTCATTACAACATCCGTGTATGCCCTATGGAGGCCATAGAGTTAGACTTCTTTAGATGTAAATCGTACTATTTCCTTAAGCTGCCGGTTTGATTGCAGAAATTTCGCGATGCTTTTATGCTCGAAGCAACAATACCCAATCACCTACCGTCCGAATGGTTACGCGTCGCAAGACTTACCCCGATGTGTGCGTTTAGTAGCGCGGGGATCGGCATCCTATTCCAAAATGCTCCGCCAATTCTATTTCCGTCGAGATCGCCTGCCTGGGCAGTTCTTCACCGGGTTGGATATCGAACAACTTGAGGAATCTGTCAGGTTTTCGCAAGTAGCTCCTCTCATGGCATCTATAGCGTTTGACAGGCAAAGGCCTTGTTCCTACGCTTTTGTTCGGATCATCCTTAAAGAATCTTTGAGTGGTTGATAATTCTCTCCCAGTAATTCATATTAAAACAGTACAATCCATCCGATTTAAAACAAAGGAGTACCGAACACTCATTGAGTGACCGAGTTCACAGTTTTGATTTGTATAGGGTAGGCTCAGGAAGTGAAGGGTGTGAAATCAAAGGGAATCGGTGTGTTTCCTGAATTAACGGATGTTGAGCCACGGGAAGACAGAGATCGCTATGAAAATTCAAACAGGAAAATTCATTCGTAAATCCTTTCTCGGTACAATCTGGACAGGTCTTTTTACTGCGTTCTTTATATATATTCTCGAAATTATCTTCGTCGTTGCATTCACGGCCCTGATTTATTCCGGCGAACTTTCCAGCCAGGTACCACGGGCTCTGGTTTATATCATCACTGGCGATGCAATCCTGTGTGTGGTCGTCGCATCGTTTAGTTCCAATCCGGCCGCGATCGCGGTGGAACAGGATGCTCCGGGTGTGATGCTAAGCGTCATGGCAGCGGGAATTATCGCGGTCCTTTCCGGAACAGTGACCCGCCAATTCGCAACGGTCACAATGATGATCATGATTACGACTCTTCTGACTGGGCTTATCCTGGTTTTATTGGGGGCCTTTAAGCTTGGCGGGCTGACACGCTTTCTGCCCTATCCGGTCATTGGCGGATTCCTGGCAGGATCAGGTTGGTTGCTGGTTCGAGGCGGTGTTGGGCTTATGGCGGATGGAAGACCCATCTCTGAACTGCTTCAATGGGATCTATTGAGATTGTGGATGCCTGGCTTGATATTGGGAATCCTGATCTACCTGGTAGTGCTAAAGTTTAAGAAACCATACACAATTCCAGCTTTAATGCTGGCTGTATCCGTTTTGTTTTATGTTGTGGTTTGGGTGATGAATATTTCCATAGTGAAGCTGAGAGCCGACGGCTGGTTACTGGCTCCATATGCATCCACTGGTAGATGGGAATTCCCATTGAGCCCAGCGTTTCTTTCACAGGTTGAGTGGAAGTTGTTACTTGGGCATATTCCTGCGTTACTCCCGGTGGCGATTATCAGTGTGGTCGGGCTTTTATTGAATTCCAGTGGTATGGAACTAATCGTCAAAAAAGAGATTAACTTGAACCGGGAACTTGTTACAGCTGGGATGGGCAACCTGGCGGCTGGATTGGTCGGGGGGTTGGTTGGTTTTCAGGATATCAGTTTTTCCACGTTGAACCATGTTACCTCTGGTGGGAGGAGGCTCATCGGTATCCTGGTGGGTCTACTGATTGGTGCAACTGTATTCACGGGAATGTCTATGATTCTATACATTCCTAAATTCATTCTTGGTTCTGTACTTATTTATCTGGGCATTGAATTGCTGGCTGAATGGGTGTACCAAGCCTGGTTCAAATTTTCCAGGCTGGACTTTTTTGTCGTCGTCACGATTCTGATAACACTCGCCGTCCGCGGAGTTTTGGAAGGTGTGATCGCCGGATTGATTTTAGCTGTATTCACATTTGTGGTGAGTTATAGCCGCGTCAGCGTGATTAAGTTCGCATTTTCGGGCCGCGAATATCACAGCCGGGTGACACGTGCGCCGGATGAACAGCAAGTCATTGATACTCACGGCGACGAACTTTATATTATGAAACTGGAAGGGTTCATCTTTTTCGGTACTGCCAATGGGATTTTTGAAAGATTACGGGAACGCGTCACATCGGCATCTGCTGCCGGCATAAAGTATTGCCTGCTTGATTTCTCAAAGGTGACAGGTATTGATTCAACGGGTATGCTGAGTTTTGGCCGCATGATGCAATGGAGCCAGGAGCAGAGTATCACGCTAGTTTTCGCCGGGTTGGCTGAGAAATTGGAGAAGCAGTTTGTCCATGAAAGTTTAACGATCAAGGATGAGATGCTAAAATTCTTCGCCGATGTCGATCACGGGATCGAGTGGTGCGAGAACGAGATCATCGCTGCAAATCTGGCCGATCTGCACATCGAGCAGAATCTAGTAAAGCAATTGAAAACGATCGTTATGGATGAGGAGGTGGAGAAATTAATTCCTTATCTAAACCGCCGTGACTATTGCCGAGGCGAATACCTGATCAAAGAAGGTGACGCGGCCGACTTCATCTATTTTATCCACTCTGGGCAGGTTACAGCGCAATTGGAATCCCCGGGCAAAAAACCGATCCGCCTCGAAACAATTCACAGTGGCCGTACCGTGGGAGAGATCGCCTTTTTTCTTGGTACACGACGAACTGCCAGTGTCGTAGCAAATCAGGACACGGTTGTCTACTTTCTTTCCATGGAAGATCTAAACCAGATGGATATCAAGGATCCTCAATCTGCTAATCTTTTCCATCGTTTGAGCGTCGTTTTATTGAGCCAGCGTTTGACGCATCTCACAGATACGGTGAGAGCCTTGGAACGCTCGTATTGATAAAAAATGTATCAAAGCAAATACATAGAGAGTCTGCTTAAGCTGATTCAGCCGATGTTCCATGGCAGATACCGTAAATACTCCCTTACGAGCCTGGGTAATTACCCACTGCATCTTGGTTAGTACGGTCTCAGGTTCATTCTGTATACGTGCTCGACCTCCTTTATGAAGGCCTGAGTCTCTCATATCTGGTTCACAAGATGGCGTGCTTG
>JBLMZU010000712.1:0-7387 GCA_050258995.1 Bacteroidota bacterium | reverse complement strand
ATCAAAGCGACATACGATGTCACGCCCGACAGAGGCACCCACTTGAGGGTGATATGATCGTGTTTGGCGAACGAGGCGCCGTCTGCAGGCTCGATCAGCTGCATGCAGCCGGGGCCGGTCGGCGTCGGTAGCACAAGCGTGGTTGGTGTAACGGTGGGACGGATCGGGGTCGAGGTCGGGGTGGGGGGAATCAACGCCCTCCAGGTGGGTACCGGGCTCAGCATTTCCTGCGGCAGGGATGTCGAGATGACCAGGACCGGTGAAGATGAGGATGCTTCCATGGGTACCACAGGCGCGCAAGCTGCCAGCGCCCATGCCAGACAGACAAGTAATAATTTTTTCATGAACTCCTCCTTGGACCAGGAACACAAATAAACCAATACTGCGATCAGGAGGGATGCAGACAGCAATGCCAATGATTGTAGGGGTTGTTCCAGAGCGCTTCACTTTGTAACCGGCCATCCTCTCATTTTCCTCCCATGCGTCGAGCAAATCCGGCCGGTTCCAATTTTTCCTCAATAAACTGTTTGTTTCATACCTACCAATACATCTGACCCATTATGCGCTTCAGAGTATAAAACGATTTTGATCCAAATTCAATAGGTGATTGTCAAATCAGAAATTCAGGCAATTTAAGTTGACTTTCACCATTCGGGTTTATATAATAATACGAGGATCTTGAAAACATTCACGGAGCAAACAATGTTTTCGTTTCCCGCCGATTGATGCTTCCACATTGCCAGAGGAGGGATGGAAGGCTGCTCGTCCTTTATGTATCCACAATCCTAGGAGGAAAAAATGGAATCGAGGAAGTATTATAGGATTCTATCGCTGGATGGCGGCGGTATCCGCGGTCTGCTGACCTGCCGGCTGCTGGAAAAACTGGAGACATATTCGCCAGGCTTTATAAGCAAGTTCGATTTATTTGCGGGTACCTCAACAGGAGGCATCCTGGCGCTGGGTCTGGCGGCCGGGTTCTCTCCCGGAGAGATGGCAAGGATTTATGTAGAAAAGGGGGACCGGATCTTTGCGAAAGGGTTCTGGGACCACCTCGGAGATCTGGATCGTTTCATTGATTCAGACTACGACAACAAGGCATTGAAGCAGGCACTCGAGGATCAATTCGGAAAGGACAGGACGCTAGATCAGCTCCCCAGGAATGTATTGATCAGCTCCTTCTGCCTGGATAGCGGCGAAGGGTCTGAAAAGCAGCGGGGCGTCCGGTCCTGGAAGGCAAAATTTTTCCAGAACTTTTTGAGCGACGAATCAGACTGTAAACAAAAAGTAGTGGATGTGGCCCTGCGCACCAGTGCGGCTCCTACATATTTCCCTCTTTATGACAACTTTGCGGACGGCGGCCTGGTGGCGAACAACCCCAGCATGTGTGCACTGGCCCAGGCAGTCGATTGCAATACCGGCAAACAAAGCCTGGAGAATATCGTCATGTTGTCGGTCGGAACCGGGGCAACTCCCAAGTGGCTGGATGGTGGAAACGCAAAATGGGGATATGTCCAATGGGCGCCCAACCTGATCTCCATCATGATGGATGGTGTCTCTGGGGTGGCCGATTTTCAGTGCCGGCAGCTGCTCAATAATAACGAGGTCGAGCGTTACAAGCGTGTCAATGTGAACTTCCCGGAGATGATCGGCCTCGACGATGTTCGTAAAGAGACAATCGGTTACCTGAACGGCCAGCAAAACTACAGGAAAAAAGATGGCCGGGAAGAAAAGGCATGGCCATCCCTCTTTGAATCCGCCGTCAAGGATACCCAGCTTGATCTCTGGCTCGATAAATATTTTACAAGTGCGGAACCCGCGGTCAGGATGTAGCCGGAACCTGGCGCGGATCAGCCCGTCGTAGCGGAATACTGTCACCTGCCTGTTCGATAAGAAGAAGCAGGGACTATTCCCCGCGTAACGCCTCTGCCGTCTGCATCCGGCTCAATCGCCATGCCGGATAGACGGCGGCCAGCAGCGCAGCGCCAACAGCCAAAAGGAACGCCTGGATGAAAGGTCCCGGCTGGACCAACATCTGCAGTGTCCAGCCGAACGAGCGCTGGTTGATGATGTAGACCAGGATCCAGGCCAGGATGTAACCGGTGGGTATGGAGAGCAGACCGGCCGAAGCGCCGAGCAGTCCCGTCTCCCACAGGGTCAGGCTGCGCATCTCCCCAATCGTCAAGCCCAGGGCTCGTAGCACCCCCATTTCGCGCGCCTTCTCGAGCTGCAAGGCAAGCAGCGAGCTCAACACACCGATGAAGGCTACCAGGGTGGTCAGCATCTGCATCGCCGTGGTGATGGCAAACGTCCGGTCAAATATGACCAGCGCGTCGGCACGCAGGGCAGCGCTTGGCTGAATTTCCATTCCCGGGAAACCCGCCAGTTGCCGCCGCAGATCGGCAGTGACCTGATCCGCATTGCTGCCCGGCTTTAAGAGCAGCACCACGCCGTTCAAACGGTCATCCCCCCACAGGCGGCGATAGACATCCAGGCTCATGCGGACGGTACCCCGAGTGGAGGCATAATCGGCATAAATGCCAGCGATCGGAAAGGAGTGCCAGCCCTGCGGGGTAAGCAGGTCGATCGTGCCTCCCGCGCTCGAGACTCCCAGCCGGGTGGCAAGCGGCTGAGAAAGCAGGACCGCCCCCTCCTTCAGACTCTGCCAGGCCTGGGACGGTGTTCCCTGGGAGGCAAGAAACAGGCGCGGATTCATCGGCCGGTTTGTGGTGACCGCCACCAGGTCCAGTGCTCCATATTTCGACTCAGTTGTGACCACTCGTACGGCCAAAGTGGAGGCCGCCTGGGGTGAAGAACGGGCGATCTCAACCGCCTGCGGGTCGAGCGGCGTATCGAGGCGGTTGGCGCGCAGTCCCTGGCTGGAAACGTAGACATCGCCCTGCAGCGATTGCTCCAGCCAGAGCGTCACTGTCGAACGGAAGCTGGCGATCATCACCTGGACCCCGATCGTGACCGAGACGGCGATCATCAGTGCCGCGACCGCCACCGCCGTCCGGCTCTGCGAGCGGATCACATTGCGCGGGGCCAGGTGACCCAGCAGACCAAACCACTTCCCGAGGGGAGGCTCCAGCCACTGCATGAAATGTGCGGTCACCCAGGGAGTCAGCCCCGCCAGTCCAAGAATGACCAGGCAGGTTCCCGCGAAGCTGATGGCCAGGCTGCGAGTGGGAATGAAAAGGATGAGGCCGCCAGTCAGCGCAGCAAGAATGCCGAGTATCGCAACCCGTCCGACGGTCGCCTGCGCTTTTCCCTCCAACCCGGTCCTGGAGAGAGCCAGGCGCGGCGGGACGGAGGCGGCCTCCCAGGCAGGCAGTGCCGCGGCGACCAAGCTGGCCAGTAGCCCCGCCACTCCACCTTTGACCAGGCTCGATACAGGCACCTGCACCCCACGCACGCTGAGAACAAAATACAGGTCGTTGATGGTTTGGGTCACCATCTGCACGGCGCCCTGTCCAAGCAGGATACCCAGTCCCAGTCCGAGTGCGGAGCCGAGCGCACCGATCAAGGCGGCTTCGCTCAACACCATGCTGAAGACCTGCTCGCGGGTATACCCGATGCTGCGCAGTGTCCCGAACAGCGGCCGCCGCTGGATGACCGAAAAGGTCATGGCGTTATAGATCAGGAAGATGCCCACGACGAGCGCCAGCAGACTGAGCGCCGTCAGATTCACCTGGAAAGCCCTCGACATTTCCGTCACCTGCCCATTGCGCAGCTCGGATTGGACCAGCAGGGCACCGGCCGGGAGAGCTGCAGAGAGTGTCGACGCATCAAATCCATCCGGCAGGATCAGGTCGATCTGGGAGAGACGCCCGGCGGTACCGGTCAGGCTTTGGGCTGTGGCGATATCCGTCAGAATAAGAGTGTCCAGGGCGCGCCGCGAAAAATCATCGGCTGGCTGGAGCAAGCCGGTCACATGGACTGACCGTTTCTCTCCGTCGATGGACAGCTCCAGGCGGCAGGAGTCGCTTAATGCATCAGGCGGACAGGGACGGATGCCGTAACGTGCAGCGGTCTGGGCGGAGAGGAGGGCAGAGTCGGGCACCAATAGCAGTGCCGCGATCGTCTCGGCCCGGCTTCCCTCGCCGGTGCCCAGATAACTACGAAATGGCGCTTCTGCAAATGGGTCGAGGCCTAGAAGCGTGAACGGGACGTTTCCGAGCTGCGGACTGGCCGTATAGGTGATGACCAACGGTGCGATTTGCAGCTGGCTGCGCCAATGAGGGTCCGTACGCAGCTGCACATAGAGAGACTCATCCACGCCTTCAGTACTACCGAGGATGGCATGTGTAGCGCGCCCGGTCACGGCGCTGGCGCTCAAGGTAAAGGCGCGGGCCGCGCTGGCGTTGGCGATGTCGATGCTGACCATGACCGCCACACCCAGGGCGATCCCCAGGGTCATGATCGCAAACTGGATGGGATGCCGCAGAAGAGTCCGAAGCGAGAGCATCCTAGCGCTCCTCGACCAGCTGTCCGTGCGACAGGCGCAGGATCCGGTCGGCATGCGAAGCGGCTTCCTGGCTGTGCGTGACCATTAATAACGTTCGGCCCTGTTCCCGGGCCAGCCGGGCAAGCAGGGACATGACCTGTGCCCCGGTCTCCTCATCCAGGTTGCCGGTCGGCTCATCGGCCAGGATCAAAAGCGGGTCATGGACCAGGGCACGCGCCAGGGCCACCCGCTGCTGCTCCCCACCGGACAGCTTCTCTGGAAACGTATCCCAGCGGTCGAGCAGCCCAACCGCGTCGAGCAGATGCTCCGCCTTTTCGCGCGCCTGGGTATGGGGGAACCGGTTGAGCTCGAGAGGCAGGCTGACGTTTTCTCCAACGGTCAGTGTTGGAATCAAATTGAAGAATTGAAAGATAAATCCAATCCGGGCGCGGCGAAAGAGAGTGCGATCCCGCTCCGAGAGGGAGGTCAGATCCTGGCCATCCACCCAGACCTGGCCACCATCCGGCGCATCGATGCCGCTGATCAGGTTGAGCAGCGTACTCTTGCCGCTCCCGCTCTTTCCGAGAATGACGGTCATCTCTCCCGGCTGGAATTCAGCGTGTGCGTTCTGCAGCACCACCCGGCGCTGGTCCCCTTCATAATATGATTTCGATAAGTCATGGAAGCGAAGAAATGCAGTCATGGCAGGGATTGTAGTCTGGGTGTATTAGAAAAGTATTTATGGCCGCCGAAGATATCTACTCTTAGAGTTTCCTTATAAGCCTTTGTGCCATCTAGAAATCAAACGACACTCACGTATAATGACCAACCCAGGGCCATATGCGCTACAAATCTTTCCTCTTTCTTCTGATCCTTCTCCTCTCTGCGTGTGCACCAAGGACGGCTCCGTCGGCATCCCTCCAGATGCCGCAGATGCAGAGCATCGGCACACAGGTCCCATCCGGTTTCACGGTGGCAGATGGCACGCGTCCCCTGATATTCCCCAGGGATTTCGGCGCCCATGAAGACTTTCGTACCGAGTGGTGGTATTACACCGGCAACCTGCAAACGCCTGAGGGACGTCCCTTCGGCTTTGAACTGACAATATTTCGAGTGGGACTGCTGCCTCCGTCGGTCCAGATCCCATCCGGTTCGAATTGGTATGGCCGCAGCATCTATTTTGCGCATTTCGCGTTAAGCGATATCCAGAAGGATACATTCCATGCCTTCGAGCGTTATTCCCGTCCCGGCCCAGGGCTGGCAGGCGCCCAGGGACAGCCCTATCACGTCTGGCTGGAAGACTGGAAAATCACAGAACAGACCCCGGGTGTCTACCGGCTGCAGGCCGAACAGGAAGGGATCGCCATCGATCTCACTCTTACAGACGAAACAGGAGTGATCCTCCATGGAGAGGCAGGCTACAGTCGAAAGGGACAGGATCCTGCCAATGCATCCTACTACTACAGCCAGCCACGCCTGCGCGCAAAGGGAACAGTACAACTAGAAAAAGAAAAATATTCAGTCAATGGATTGGCATGGAACGATCACGAGTTCAGCACCAGCGTCCTGGACAAGGACCAGATTGGCTGGGACTGGTTTTCCTTTCAATTTGAGGGCGGCCGCGCATTAATGCTCTACCAGCTACGCGAGCGCAGTGGAAAGATCTCGGATGCCTCCAGCGGAACCTTTATCGATACGCTGGGGAAATCGCATCCCATCGATCGATCCGGATTTGAGATCACCGTTCAGGACGAATGGAAAAGCCCGCATACCCAGGCCGTCTATCCCGCTGCCTGGCAGGTCCGTCTGCAACAACCGGACTGTCTGCTGCAAGCCCGTCCCCGCATGGCAGACCAGGAGATCCATTTCCCGGCGGTCACATACTGGGAAGGCGCTGTCCATTTCGAAGGGACATGTGACGGCAAACCGGTGCGCGGCAACGGGTATATTGAGCTGACCGGATATGGTGGAAAACTGCCATTGCCCTAAAAGACAACTCCAAATGAAGTTGTTAAATAGATCCGCCCGACGGAATGTGTTTCAATTCCTCAGGGCGGGTATTCTCAAATGGATCCGTTTGATTTCTACCCAATCGCTTCGACGATCGACTCCCAATCAGAGTAACAGGGCACATTGGCCTTCTGAAAGGCAGATGCTTTCGTTTCGTTCCCCAACGTGAGGCCGATCGGGTATACGGTGACATCGAAGCCCGAGCTTTTGAGGATCTCGCCTGCCGCGCGGACAGACCGGATGCCTCCGAGTGTGTCCTCTACAACGATCAAATCGAACGTTCTCGGCAGCTTCACAAATTTTCCATTGAGGGAATTGGTTTCATACCAGTGGTTGGCTGCCTGAAGTGCCATCAGCTCTTCGCCGGTCCAGGCCGCCAGCACAGCCGCCAGGGCGTGGAAGGGGGATGGCTTCTCCAGTGTCGCCGCGTCAAGTCCGTGCTGGGAGGCCAGATACTCGAGTCTGCCGAACGCGATCATGGGAATATTTTGCAGGCCAGCCAGTTCCAGGGCAAATTCCGCCTCCGGAGGATAACCAGGTAGTCCCTGCCCCAGTTCACGCGGTGGGCCGGAAGGCCGGTTGGTAAACGCGACCAGGTGATGGTTCGGTTTAAGCAATTTCTTGCGGATCTCGCTGGTGATCGGCGACCGGTCGTACAGGAGCAGCAGCGAGTCTGTTTCGAGCTGCGGCGCCAGTCCATAGGTCTCCTGGAAGTGTTTGCTTCCCAACGTATAGTGCTGGGTGATGCGAGTCGTCGGAGATCGGCGGACATTCCGGGTGTCGGTTAAAAGCTCACTTCGGAGAGCCTCAGGGATCGAAGGGAAACAACCTGCGTCATAAGCGGACTGGGAGGGATATTTGCCTGATAACAAAGGGAAGTCAGGAACGGGGACGACATGCGTCGGGGCATCCCCCGTCCGACTTTGAACGATC
>JBLMZU010000711.1:0-4277 GCA_050258995.1 Bacteroidota bacterium | reverse complement strand
TTTCAGTGAAGGTATACGACCACGCGGGAAACGTGTCTGTAGACACGCTCCAGGTGAAAGTCGATACTGGAAAGCCGTCCAGCACCTTTATTTCTCCCGTGAATGGCTCTGAAAATAACCTGGCCAGGGCTATTTTCCCAATGTCTGGTACTTCCACGGATGCCCTGTCTGGAGTATCCAGGGCCGAGCTGTCCGTTGATGAGGGCCGGACCTGGAATTCGCTCATACTATCCGATGGTAAATGGACCTACGATCTGAATACGATCGACCTGGCCGATGGTGTTTACAAAGTGGTCGTACGCACGACAGATCTGGCCGGCAATACCGATACGCTGGAGACTTCTACTGCTTTCGTTAGTCTGCTCGTTAGCAATGGTCGCCCGCAGATCAAGTTGACGCCCGAGTGGTTTGTCTGGCAGTCTGGCTCGCTGTCGATCCATTCTGAATACTTTCCGCTCAAAGGCGGCATGGTGACCATTTCAGACCCGCAAAGGCGATGGCCAAAAGTTGAAATTCCTTTTGATGAAAATTATCCCAAGTCGATTACATGGGACAGGCGCTTTGCAAACGGGATCCTTGCCACAAGCGGCGACTATGATGTAGCCGTCACGGCTTGCAATACTTACAATCGCTGTTCAAATAAGAGGGCAACCATCAAAATACCCTGGATTGCTGTTATCATTCCGGTACCTTCTCCAACAACACCAGTTGTTGTGACCCCGGAGAAGCCGGTCGTCGAAGAGATTCCGGAGCGGTCATCGATCCCGCCTGTCGTTCCTCTTGAAACTTCCCCCGCACCTCAAATAAAGCAACACAATACTAGTGGACGTACACCTCCAGCGCCGGTGCAGATCGCACTCGCTCTGGTGACACTTATCGCGCTGTTGTGGGCGGTAGCTTCTGCTTCCCTCTCTGACCGGCGTCCAGTGGCCATCAACGCCATCGCTAAAACCATCTCAGAAGCCAGATAACAAAATTCATAGCAAAAAGGAGTAACACTAGAGTCAACTACTATCGACTAAAAGTCGATAGCTTGTCACTGGGCTGAAAGCCCACTAAAGGCTTCACCCGTCACCATCGGCAGGTTGACAACTGCCCTGGCTGCGATGTTCACAGCCGCATTCGTATCTGCGGGAGCAGAGTAGCCGCAGGATACACAGGAGAACAAACTTTGAGAGAGACGATTGGCTTTATCAACACACCCACATTGCGGACAAGTCCGGCTGGTATTACGCGGGTCAACGAGGAGCACCCTCACTCCTACTCTTTCGGACTTGTAAGTGATGTATTGGCGCAGCTGATAGAACGACCAGTTACTATGCTTGCTTCTCTGCTTGCGACGTACAACCGTTCCCTCGCGGATGCCCGTCAAATCTTCCAGGGCGATGGCTCGGCGAGTGTCTACTGCTTTTTCAACAAGCTGTTTGCTGATCTTGTGGTTGGTGTCCTTCTGGAAGCGTGCCTGCTTTCCAGACAGTTTCTTGAGTTTACGTTTGGCGGATCTGGTTTGCTTCTTCTGCAAATTCTTTCTGCGATGCTCGAACTTCCGGCGATTGTCCTGGATCGCTTGACCGCTAAAATTCTCCCCGTCGCTGTCGGAGGCCAGATTGACGATGCCCAGGTCTACTCCCAGCACGCCTTCAAAATTGATTGGCTCAGGAGTTTCCTCCTCACACGTGGCGAGCAGGTAGAACTTGCCTTTGACGTAGCACAGGTCACTTTCCCCGCGCTGGCCCTTCAACAATTCAAGTTGTCTCCTGCCGGCCGAGAAGGGGATCCTCACCCGACCGTCTACCGTCCAGAGGCTGACTTCCTTCCGTTCCAGATGGTAGGACAAGATGCGACGATCAAAGGCAATCGCTCCCTGTGGCTGGAACGTGCGCCTGACTTTCCGGTCGATCTTATAGGCATCCGCAACCTTCGAGAGGCACCGGACGACGACCTGGGCGCTCAGAGGGAACATCTCCCGCGTGTTTCGATACGCCAGCTTGTGCAGCTCGAATTGACGGAACGTATTGTTTTCCCACGCCTGCGTGCTAATGTAATTGCAGGCAGTATTCGCCACTTCGAGTGTTTTGCGAACCGCGTTCGCCTGATCGGGCGTAGGCAGGAGTTTCAACTGGGCGATCAACTTCATAGAACAAGTGTACTACATTTCACGATTGAAAAGGAGCAGGGCTGAAGCGGCTCGCCTGAAGGCGAGGGTTTCTAACCCTATTTACAGACAATGAACGATCTTCTTCTTTCACTGGTTGTCATCGCTGCCGTTGTGGCGTTTGGCGCCCTGATCTCGGTGGGGAACGAGAGGCAACGGAAGGCCATTGACCGACTTCACCAGGCTTATAAGCAGTGGGCGGTGCAGGACTTACGCATCAAGCGAGGCGTTGCAACCACGCAAATCCAGATAAACGATATGACTGCCTGGCTGACAAAGATTACCTCCCTGGCTTTTGGCCGCAAGACAGCCGTTATGGATTTTCAGGTACACAGCAGCCCGGTCCATGCCATCGAGTTCCATGATGGGGAGGTGGGGAAGACAGTGGTATGTGTGCTTGAAACCCCTGAAACTCTGGCCACTCTGCTGAAGCGCAGGCGCGCTGTCATCAGCGGCGATCTGCGGCCGAATCCTGTTTTCCGCGTGAAGAAGAAAACCCCGGTTTTCGAGCTTTCCATGTTGAATGCTGGAGGGTTGTTTGATATCGAATTGCCTATCGCCTGGAAGACTCTGACGAATGAAGTAACCGACGCAGAAACCCTCTGGGCGTATATCGTGGACTGATACCGGTGCAGCGATGAAAAAATCCTGGCTTCTTCTTGTTCTCGGAGTGGTGATCTTCGCTATCGGTGTGGCTGGCATGATTCATTATGGCGCCCCTCTCTGGTAGCTCATGCCGTTTAGCCAATATTCATCAGCCTGGCTGCAGTGTCTGGACCAGTACGATCAGGTCACTTATCGACATTCTATTCGTACCGCCAGTTTCTTCGTTCGCTTTGCTGATTACGCTGGCGTAGGATACTCATCTTTGAGATTTCTTTACGCAGGAGCCGCACTGCACGATGTTGGCAAGCTGGCGGTTCCTGTGGAGATCCTTCAGAAAAAGGATAGTCTCAACCATTGGGAATTCGATCAGATACGGAAGCATCCGGAATATGCCTATCAATGGATGGCTACTTCATGGGATCCGGAGGCAGTTGCCCAGATTCCATACCTGCATCATGAGCGCTGGGATGGCAGCGGCTATCCACTTGGTTTGACGGGGACGAACATACCGTATTCTGTGCGGCTTTTTTCGGTAATTGATATATGGGAAGCGATGAGCGCAAGTCGCCCCTATCGCAAGGCAATCCCTGAAAGGCTAATTCTTAGATACTTGGAGCAATCATCTGGTGTACTCTTTGACCCGGATGTGGTCGATAAATTCCTGAGCTGGCGACGTAGCTCTGTAGTCATTAATGCAGGATTACCAAGTGTCATTGACCTGATTGATCACGAACAAGGTCTGGAAAATTGGTTGTTGTGACATGCGAAGAAATGCAAAAACAACGAGAAAACTAACTCCATTTCAAATAAGCATTCTGTCGGCGGCCGGAATTGTCTTGTTGGCTTTTGTCCTGTACGTGGTCCATGACGCCTCAAAACCAAGTCTCAAAGAGCAGACTCTGATCAAGCAACGTTACGATATCCCTGTGGATGGGTTTCCATCCACAGGCCCAACTGACGCGCCGGTGGTGGTCGTTGAATTCAGTGATTTCCAATGTGAATACTGTGCTCTTTTTTCAAAAGAAACCTTCCCAATCCTGATGGATAAATACGCCGGAAAGGTACGCTTTGTTTTTCGCAGCTCTCCCTCCGGGTCTGATTTATCTACATCGTTTCAGTCGGCGCAGGCGGCCCTGTGTGCTGATGATCAGAACGCTTATTTGGAATATCACAATGCCCTTTTTGAGAACCAGCAAAGGCTGGGTATTCAGCTGTACCGAGAGACCGCGACCAATCTGGGTCTAGATTTAGTTGCCTTTGATAGATGTCTGGAGGATGGAAAATACAGGGATTGGATTCAGGCTGACCAGGATTTTGCGCTTAAGACGGGTGTACGGGGAACTCCCACGTTTTTTATCAATGGCCTGGCACTGGTTGGTGCGCGCCCTATCGAGGTGAGGGTTGGAGCAGTCAAATGACTGATTACGTTGAAACGTAATCAGTGCGTAACCAGTCAGTTCAGAAATTCGCCAAAACGTAATCAGTAAAATGACTGGTTACGTTTTCAAAATCATCG
>JBLMZU010000710.1:0-4022 GCA_050258995.1 Bacteroidota bacterium | reverse complement strand
GAAGTCGAGGTCATTGACCCTCGTACTCTATTACCTCTTGATACAAACACCATCATCGACTCTGTGGCGCGTACGGGCCGGTTGCTGGTGGTGCACGAGGCCTGTCAGACTGGCGGCTGGGCAGGCGAGGTGATTGCAGCCGTGGTGGGAAGCCCTGCCTTTGATTACATTGATGCACCGGTGCGCCGCCTGGGTGGAAAGGATATTCCGATTCCCTACAACCGCGGTCTTGAAAAAATCGCTGTACCGCAAGAGGCTGATATCGAACAGGAAATTCGCACATTGGTCGGAGGCGCGATCTGATATGCCAGTACCATTCATCATGCCTAAGTTTGATATGGACCAGGAAATGGCCACCATCATTTCATGGTCTAAAAATGAAGGTGATTTTGTCAAATTTGATGAGACTGTGCTGACAGTCGAAACTGAAAAGGTGGCCATCGATGTTCCAGCGCCTGCCAGCGGAACACTTGGCCGGATCCTGTTTAAAGACGGGGACGTGGTTCCAGTGACAAAGGTCATCGCCTACATTCTCAAAGAGGGAGAGTCAGTTGCGGATCTGCCTCAAGCAGATAAACCTGTATCTATATCCAAACCTGAAGCCACTCTCGTGACCCAGCCCATCGCTGTCCCTCAAGCTATGTCGATCAATGCCACACCGGTTGCAATTCGCATGGCGAAGGAGGAGGGCGTGGATCTTTCCAAGGTGTCCGCAGTTGGCGACAGAATCACGCGCCAGGATGTTGAAAGATTTCTTGTCGGTCAGAAATCAGTGGGGCGTGTAGCGGTTGCTGCAACACCTGCAGCCCGCCGGGTGGCGAGGGAGAGGGGCGTCGCCCTTGAAAAGGTGGCGGGCTCAGGTCCGCGCGGACGCGTTCAGTCAACGGATGTACTGGCCTCTGCAAAGGCGGTCCGGTCTGCAACTGCAACGGTTCAGGGCCGCGATGTGGAGGTCATACCTCTCACCAGCATACGACGTACGATTGCCGAGCGCATGCAGCAGAGTTTCCAGGAGTTGCCGCACATTGCCCTGACGGTGGACATCGATGCAACGGAGTTGGAAAGCCTTCGAAAACGATTCAATATCCAGGCCGAGAAGCTCGGCCAGCATCGAGTCACTCTGACGGCCTTAATGATCAAAGTTGTGGCATGGGCGCTCACACGAAATCCCTACCTTAACGCCTCTTTTGGCGAGGATTCCATCTCGCTCTGGAAGGATGTGAACCTCGGTGTAGCCACGGCTGTCTCCCAGGGATTGGTGGTACCCGTCTTGAAGTGTACTGACCAGTTAAGCGTTAGTGAGATCAACACGCGTCTGAATGATCTGACAGAGCGGGCGAGAGATAACAAGCTAAAGCTCGAGGATGTCCAGGGTGGGACATTCACCATTTCCAATCTTGGAATGTTTGGCATCCGGCAATTCCGGGCGGTCATCAATCCGCCTGAATGCGGCATCCTGGCTGTGGGCAGCATTGTCAGGCAGCCCGTAGTCGTGGATGAACAGGATCATATTGAAGTGCGTCCCATTATTTCCCTGACGCTATCGGCAGACCACCGGGTTGTGGATGGGGTGGTCGCGGCCCGCTTCCTGGTTGACCTTAAGACAGGTCTTGAGTCACCGGGTATGCTCTTATATTAGAAGGAAATTTCCATGAAATTTTGGGTCTACTGACCTCCTAGCTGTGGTGCTGTTCTTTTATCGTAGAACGGCAAAGCTTGGGAAGTCGCTGCAGATATTCTTGAAGGCTCTTAATATTCACGTTTATGAGGCACGCGATGCTGGAATTCTGACATCATATGCCCGGAGATCTTTCCCGTTGATGTACTGGCGGAAGCCGTGCTTCAACAGGCGTCATCAAGGAGCTAATGGATCATCATGGTAGAAGCAACAATCCCGGTTCGAAATAAGGTAGGCCTGCATGCCCGACCTGCTGCGCTCTTTGTTCAGACTGCAGCAAAATCATCTTGCACGATTAAGATTCGGAACCTGACAACAAATGGCGGCTTTGTGGATGCAAAGAGCATTATCATGGTGCTGACGCTGGGTGTCATGAAGGATCATGAAGTAGTCATCCAGGCGGACGGCCCAGACGAGGAAACAGCACTGGCTTCGTTGCAGTCCCTCATTGAAGGAAATTTTGGCGAAGGATAATTGACAGTAAGGAAGAGAAATCATGTCTCAAAGAAACCTTAAGGGTATCCCAGCCAGCGATGGAATAGCAATAGGCCCGGTCTTCCGTTACATCCCGCCAGAACTGACGATCCCGGTCTGCGCCGCTGGCACCGAGGTGGAGGAGATGGCCCGGTTTAGTGCGGCCTGTGAGTGTGCCCGGGCTGAGTTGCAAGCCTTATATGATGCTATTGCGAAACGGGCGGGAGAGATGGAAGCTGCTATATTCGTAGCTCACCAGGAGATGCTCTCCGACCCGGTCCTGGAAAGTAAAGTCCGTGAGTATGTGATGATCGGCCAGACAGCCGAACAGGCACTGGTAACTGCCACGGATGAACTGGCCGGGCTTCTGGCAAGCATGGGTGATGAGCTGTTTTCCGCCCGCGCAGCCGATGTCAAAGATGTGGGCCGGAGGATCCTTCGCAACCTGCTGGGACTGCCCGATACCGCCCTGAGCGCCGTGACTGAGCCATCGATTATTGTAGCGGATGATCTGACGCCTTCGGATACCGCCAGTCTTACTCCCTCCTTTACACTCGGGTTTATTACCGCCCAGGGCGGCCTGACCTCACATAGCGCAATCCTTGCACGTACCCTGGGCCTGCCTGCAATCGTCGGTATGGGAGATGGGTTGCCCGGGCAGATATCAAGCGGCATGGTCGTTGTGATGGATGGACGTACTGGCGAAATCATCCTCGAGCCGGATCGGCCAATCATTATGCAATACGAGCAGATTAAGGCAAAACGCCTTTCTCATTTAGAAGTCCTTAAAGCAGAAGCTGAGAAGGATGCGGTGACTGCGAATGGCCGCCGCGTGGAAGTCGCTGCGAACATCGGTGACGTGGCGTCTGCCCGGGAAGCCCGTGAATATGGAGCTGAAGGGATCGGCTTGCTACGGACCGAATTCCTATATCTGGAGGATGTGCAGCCACCCAGTGAGGAAAAGCAGTATGCCATCTATCGTGAAATTTTTGAAGTAATGTCTGGTCGCCCTGTGATTGTGCGTACGCTTGATATCGGTGGCGATAAGCCTCCCTCATACCTGCCATTCCCGGAGGAGATGAATCCGTTTTTGGGCTGGCGAGCGATCCGAATTAGCCTGGATGAGCAGGAACTGTTCAAAACGCAGCTGCGTGCTATTTTGCGGGCGGCATCCGGACATCAGGTCCGGATTATGTTTCCGATGGTGTCGGACCTGGATGAGCTAAGACACGCCCGAGAGATCGTCAATACCGTTGAACGCGATCTGTCACGAGATTCCATTGAATTTGCGTCTGATGTCCCGGTAGGGATTATGGTCGAGACACCTGCTGCAGCGGTGCTGGTGGATCTGATGGCGGAAGCATCCGACTTTTTCAGTCTCGGCACGAATGACCTGACTCAGTATACAATGGCAGTGGACCGGGGAAATGCAAGGGTATCACGACTTTTTCAGCCATTGCATCCGGCAGTCCTCCGCCTCATCAAACAAACAATCGAGGCTGGTCATGCAAAAGGCAAATGGGTTGGAATGTGCGGCGAGCTAGCTGGAATGACAAAAGCGATACCGATCCTGCTTGGCATGGGACTTGATGAGTTCAGCATGAACGCGCGTGCCATTCCGGAAGCTAAAAACCTGATTGGCAATTTGACAGATAACCAGACACAGCAGATTACCAAGGATGCCATGTGCATGAGAACGGCTGCAGAGATAGAAAATTACATGAAAGAGATTCTGGCGTCATTGTAATATGGCAGTATATTTGGATTCAGCCAATCTCGATGAAGCATACAGGGCCAAGGCCTTGGGTTGGGTCTATGGTGTAACAACCAATCCCAGCCTGATGGCAAAGGCGGGAATTGCGCCAGAAAC
>JBLMZU010000709.1:0-10680 GCA_050258995.1 Bacteroidota bacterium | reverse complement strand
TCAGGGCTGGAAGGTTTGATACCACGATACAACCAACTACGTTCTCGTTGAACCGCCGGATGCGGACCCGCATGTCCGGTGGTGTGAGAGGAGGCGGTTAGCCGCCGCCTCCTACTCGATTATGGCAAAAATCCGCTTTACGCAGGTGACGACCAGCTTTATATGGCCGAGCGGCGAATTCGTCTCGCCAGGATGCCCATCAGCACAAGGATCTCCGGTACCCTAAACAGGTACACAGCAATCAGATAGAGCAGCCCGCCCAGGACGACCCCCCCTATGGCGACGATCCAGCTGCTCATCCCCGCCGTCCCCCGCAGCCAGACCCACAAGCCGATCCCCATCACAAGCGCCGCACCGGCGCAGCGAAGAAATCCGTTCAGGATGAAACTTCCCTGGATGCCGTTCAGCCGTTTCCTCATGACGATGAATAAAGCTGTGGCTTCCAGGGCCGTCGCCAGGGAATTGGCCAGGGCCAGGCCGCCGACCGGGTACCAGCCGAGCATGGCGAACCAGCGCGAGAACAGGATGCTGAAGACGACATTGAGTCCCATCGCGACGGTGCCGATGATGACAGGCGTTTTGGTATCCTGCTGGGCAAAGAAGGCGCGGGTCAGCACTTCCATGATCGAGTGCCCGACCAGGCCGGCTGCAAACCAGATCAACGCCCAAGCCGTCATCTGTGTGGTCGTCGCAGTGAACTCACCGCGCTCGAACAGCATCGAGACAATGGGCAGGCTCAGCAGGATCAGTCCCACGCTGGCCGGGAGCGACAACAGGAACATTCCACGCAGGGCCGAGGCCAGGGAGGAGCGCATTTCGTCCATCTTCCCCAGTGCATGCTGGGCCGAGAAGGTCGGCATGGCCGCGATCGCCACCGACTGGGCGATGACCGCCTGGGCCATGACCATCAGGGTAAAGGCGTAGGAAATGCTTACGATGCTTCCCGCCTCCATGCTGGAGGCGAGATTATTGTTGACCCAAAAATTCAGCTGGACGATGGCAGCCCCAAAGACGCGCGGCCCCATCAATTTGAAGACATTCAACACGTCGGGATTACCGCGCCCCAGGGAGAATGAGAACTTGCCGTGCAGCCTGAACAACGACGGCAGCTGGATCAATACGAACAGCGCCGAGCCGATCACGACCCCCCAAGCCAGGCCATAGATCCCCATCCAGCGCGCCAGCACCAGGACCCCGAAGATCTGGCCCAGCTGGTACATGGCGGCCGTGATCTGCGGGATGAAAAAGATCTGGTGGGCGTTTAGGATCGAGATGATAATGCCGCCAATGCCAAACAGCACGGCAGAGACCGACTGGATCCGCAGCAGGTTCACCGTCAGGGAAAAGGTCGCAGGATCCGTTGACAATCCGGGCGCAAGAAAATAGCGCACGATCTGCGGTGCAAAGATGGAGGCAAGCAGGGCGGCGATGGTCAGTACGAGTGTGACAAGGTTCAAAACGGACGAGGCAAGCCTCCAGGCGGAGGACCGCTCATTGCGGACGAGTAACGAGGTGAAGGTGGGCAAAAAAGCGGAGCCGAGCGCTCCGGCTGCGATCAGGCTGAACAGGGTCTCGCTGACCCGGTTGGCGGAGAAAAAAGCGTCCAGCTCGGCAGCCGGGAATGCATCGGCGATCAGGACCGAGCTGGCCAGGCCTACGAGCTTGCCAAAGAGCATGGCTATCATTACCGTGCCGGCTGCCCGGGCGATCTGTCGATTGGCTTGATTGGAAGTGGTCACGGGGGAGGATTATAATCAAACATCTGTTGCTGCGAGCCGCCGGAAGGGATCTCTTATTATTCACGATCCATTCGAGGCGCTCGCATTTGCCTTATGTTTATCAGGAGAGAGAATGAGCGTCGTGACTCAACATGGATATCTGGTCATTGCAGATATCTCAGGGTATACCTCATTCGTTGCGAAGACGGAGCTGGAGCATTCCCATGAGATCTTATCGGAGCTGCTTGGCTTACTGGTGGATAAGATCAAGCCACTGATGACCCTCTCCAAGCTGGAAGGGGACGCGGCATTCGCCTATGTGGGGGAGGAAAGAATCTCACGCGGCGAAACCTTGCTGGAATTTCTCGAAGATATCTACGTCGCTTTTCGGGACAGGCAGGTCTCGATGAAGCGGGCAACCACCTGCACCTGCCTGGCCTGTCGGAACATCCCAACACTCGACCTGAAGTTCATCGCCCATCATGGGGATTACATTGTCCAGCATGTGGGCCAGATCCGTGAGCTGGTCGGCTCGGACGTCAACCTAATCCACCGCCTGACCAAGAATCACGTGGCGGAGGCGACCGGCTGGCGCGCCTACATCATGCTGACCGAAGCCTGCCTCCAACATTTGAATCTGAACCTGGCCGGGACCCATATCCAGGTCGAGGCCTATGAGCACTTGGGAGAGGTAAGGACCTACAATATCGATCTGCACGAACGCTATGACCGTATCGTCGGTGAGCGTCAGATCTTCCTCACGGAAGAGACCGCCGACCTGGTCTTCGCCGTGGATTTTCCCGTCCCCCCTTATGTGGCATGGGAATGGATTCAAAATCCTGAAAAGCGGAATCTCACCCGGCCCGATGTTCGCTGGTCAGCGGGCGACCGTCCCCTGGGGCGCGGCGGTGTCGGCGCAAGCAACCATTGTGCTCACGGCAAAGGCACCAGCACCGAGGTGACCATTGACTGGCATCCGTTCGAATACGCAACAACCGAATCGTACGAGAAGGGACGCAAGATGTTCACGGAAACCGACCGTTTCGAGTCGCTTCCCGGCGGGTCGCGGATGATCGTCTTGATCAAGCTGAACATTCCTTTGCCGCGTCTGGCCCGTAAAATAATGGCGCACAGGATCCTGATCGGCACCCACCATTATGACCGTATGCTCATCGATACGGCAAAGATGGCAGGCGAGCAATATCCTGCCAGTGCGGGAGAGGCATGAAGCGGCTGGCGCAGCTCCTCTCGATCCGCCCCGGGGAGGAGCGGATGGCCAGTCTTGTCCTTGGGATCATGCTGTTCACCTCGCTGGGGGCGGCGTTCGGTGGTACAGCCATTGAGGCGCTGTTCTTTGCCCGTTTCGGGGTGGAATACCTGCCGTATATGTTCATTGGGCTGGGGATCACGAACATGATCATGTCGTTCGGGGTCACTGCACTGCTCAGCCGCATCCCGCGCCAGGTCCTTTACATCAGCACTCCCTTGATCCTTGCGATCGTCCTGGTCCTGGCCAGGATCGCACTCATCAGCAACCAGAACTGGCTGTACCCGGCCCTCTGGCTGGGCAAGGAAGTCCTCAACATCCTGATCGGCCTTGTAATCTGGGGTGTGGCCGGCGTGGTCTGCGATACCCGCCAGGGGAAAAGATTGTTTCCCCTGTTCAGTGCCAGCCGCATCTCGGGACAGGTGATCGGCGGGTTTGCGACCGGCCTGCTGGTCGCGGCCATTGGCACCGAGAACCTGGTCCTGGTCTGGGCGATCACGCTGCTTGCCTCCTTTCTCCTCATTCGAGTGCTGCTCGCGAATGTGCAGATCCCGGTCGAGCCGAAGGGACGCAAATCCCGCCGCAGACAGCAGACCCTCGTGCAGGAGATGCAGCGCGGCTACCAGTATGTGCGCGGTTCCTCCCTGATGAAGTGGATCGCCATTTCCACCATCTTCTTTTCGATGCTGTACTTCTCCATTTCGTTGCCATTCATGCGGGCGGCCACTGAATATGCCGGGAATGAGGATGCCCTGGCGACATTTCTCGGCTTGTTTAATGGCTTCAGCACAGCGGCCGCGTTCCTCGCTTCGCTCTTTCTGGCCAACCGGTTGTTCGCCCGCTTCGGCGTCATGGCCTGCATCCTGGCACTGCCCATCATCTATCTGCTGGGATTTGCCGGCCTGGCAATTGCGCCGGTATTTCAAATTATCGTTGCCTTCCGTTTCATCCAGATGTTGTGGCTTTCAGGCATCGCAGATGCTGCCTGGCAGGCCATGTTCAACGTTGTGCCGCCCGAGCGCCGCGACCAGGTGCGGGCATTTATCAGCGGTGTCCCGGAGCAGGCGGGCACTTTTATTGCAGGCGGCATCCTGATCGTCGGGGAAAAGGCTCTTACCCCGCAGCAGCTCTATATCGTCGGTCTGCTCGCGGCCGCCGCCTGTACGTATCTGATCGTGCAGGCGCGGCGCGGGTACAACCTGGCCTTGATCGAGGCGCTGCGGGCCGGCAGCCCTCACCTGTTTTTTAGCGAGGAACAGCCCTTTGGCGGCTTCCACCAGGATGGCCTGGCGGTTCAGACGGCGGTACAGGGACTGGGCGATTCGGACTCTGTGATTCGCCGTGTTTCGGCCGAGATCCTGGGTCATGTTTCCCTGCCCGAGTCGACCCGGGCGCTTGTGAATGGATTGGAGGATCAGGACCCGCTCGTACGCGCGGCCTGCCTGCGGGCCCTCACGCGCTCGGGGGCCGCACCCGCTTTGCTGGACATTGCTGTATGCCTGGCGGACCAGGAGCCGGAGGTCCGTTTCGAAGCGGTCTCTGCAATCTCTGTCCTGGCTGGTTTTCCCACTGGGACAACCAAATCCATTGCCCCCCTGCTGGAAGATGAAAGTCCCAAAGTAAGCACTCGTGCCGCCGTTGCATTGCTGCGAGCAGACCCGGCGAACGACCGGGCAAAGAAATATTTGCGCCAGATGGCGATCCTGGGGGATTTCGAGGCCCGCAGGTATGCCATCGCTGCCCTCGGCGACTGGGGTGATGTGGAAGCCTTCGAGTTCCTAACCAATGAGCTGGAGGATCGTACGCTGGCTTCCGTCATTCGCAGGGATATCCTGGCTTCGATGGAACGCATTGATTCACAAAAGTCCATTCCCCACCTCATCGACTCCCTGGCCACGAAGGACCGATTGATCCTGGACGGCTCCGCCGATCTACTGGGCTCGATCGGCACGCCGGCGATTGAACCTTTACTCGTCTCGCTGCTGGATGACCAGTATGCGGAGGGCGCGCTGCTGGCCCTCGAGCGGCTGCCCCCTCCGCCAGCGGGGCCGGTTTTGGAATTTGCGCGGGTCTCGGTCGCGCGCGCCGGGGAGTATGACGCCCAGATGCGCGGAGTCCGTTCGAACCGCGGAAATGAGGCGATGGATCTTCTCACCGAAGCGCTGGACCGTATGTCTCATGAGCATGGGATCCGGGCGCTGCGAGCCATCGGTCTGCTGGGCGACCGGGCAGCCATGAGCATCGCGGTCGAAAATCTGCAAACAAAGGATGCCAGCCAGCGTGCCAACGTGCTGGAAGCCCTGGAGTCGATCAGCGCGAGATACCGTAACATCCTCCAGCCGCTGATGCGCCTGTGGGAGGAGGAAAGCCCGGCCCAGGCTGATGCCGATTGGGAGCGCCTGCTCCACGATCCCGATGAATGGGTGCGTGAATGTGCCATATATGCAAAAAGCTTTGGAGAGGTACCAATGGATTCGATCAGCACCTTATCCCTGATGGACCGGATATTATTCCTGAAACGCGTGTCGCTGTTCGCGAACCTTTCACCCACCGACTTGAAACAACTGGCCTCGATCGCCACCGAAGAATTTTTCCCCGACGGGGAAGTCATTGCCTATCAGGGAGAAACAGGCGATGCCATGTTCGTGATCGTCTCCGGGGAAGTGCGCGTCTGCCGGGAGATGGACGGCCGGGAGGAGGAATTGACCCGCCGTACGACCGGCGAATATGTGGGAGAAATGTCCATCATCAACCGCGAGCCGCGCAATGCCACCCTGATCGCTTCGGGCGATGTCCGGGCGCTGTCGATCGACCAGAAGACCTTCGAGGGCCTGCTCCGGGAACGTCCCGAAGCCAGCCTGTTCATCATCCAGGTTCTTTCCAAGCGGCTCAGGGAGATGATGGAAAGGAAATGATCGCAGCCCGTCCTGTAGAGTCTCTGTAAGCCTGCTCCGGTCGATCGGGGGTTGCGGCGCAGATAAAACGCGGTTTAATAGGGTGCGCAGTGTTTTGAATCCATCCATTGCAAAAGGAACCTCATGAGAACCCATCAACGACTTACATCCCTGCTCCTCATCCTCTTTTTTGTTTCGTCCTGTACCAACAACCTGCCAGCGACCCCAACCGCCTCCGCCGAGGCCCAGGACACTCCCGCATCGACCGGCGAAGCCGAGCTGACCCCCATCAACCTGCCGGTGGGGTACGGCGTGCGGGGTCCCTGGTTTGATCTGTACTTCACCGATCCTGCTAATCCTGTTTCCTCGCAGGGCACCGGCGGTGTGGATGGTCCGCTGGTTGAGGCGATCGATGCCGCCCGATTGAGCATCGACGTGGCCGCCTACAGCCTCAGTCTCAACAGCGTGCGGTATGCCCTCATCCGGGCGCATGACCGGGGTGTGGAGGTGCGGGTGGTCATGGAATCGACCAACATGGACCGCTCCGATCCTCAGAAGATGGTTGAAGCGGGCATCCCCATCATCGGCGATAACCTGGATGGACTGATGCACGACAAGTTCATGGTCATCGACCGCTCGGAAGTCTGGATGGGCTCGATGAACTTTACCGATGCAGGCGCCTACGACGACAACAACAATCTATTCCGCATCCGCTCCGCGAAGATGGCCGAGAACTACACCAAGGAATTCGAGGAGATGTTCAACGACAACAAGTTCGGGCCCAACGTCGTCCCGGAAACGCCCTATCCCCACCTTACCATCGATGGCACGGAGGTGGACACCTATTTTTCACCCGACGATGGCGTGCTGAACGCGCTTGTCCCTTTGCTGAACGGCGCGGAGCACAGCATTTACTTCCTCGCCTATTCCTTTACATCCAACGAGCTGGGCGACATCGTTCGCCAGAAGGCGGAGGCCGGCCTGGACGTCAAAGGGGTGATGGATGCCGGGCAGGTGGCCTCCAACCAGGGCACCGAATATGACCCGTTCAAGCAGGCCGGCATGAACGTGCGCCTGGACGGCAACGAAGGACTGATGCACCACAAGGTCTTCGTGATCGATGGAAAGATCGTGGCATTTGGCTCCTACAACTTTTCGAAGAGCGCAGAAGAGAATAACGACGAAAATCTGATCGTCGTGTACAGTGAGCCGCTCGCGCAGCAGTTCATCCAGGAATTTTACCGGGTCTGGAACCAGGCGCCGGGGGAGTGACCATCATGCCATTAAAACTTCTCGTAATCTTTGCCCACCCGGATGACGAATCGATGGGGATGGGCGCTACGCTGGCGAAGTATGCCGCCCAGGGTGTGGAGACATACTATGTCTGCGCCTCACGCGGGGAGAGAGGCTGGTTCGGCCCCAAGGAGCAGAATCCCGGCTTGCAGGCCCTCGGCCAGACTCGCACGAAGGAGCTGGAGCAGGCGGTGCATGAGCTCGGCATGAAGGGACTCTACTTCCTGGATTACATCGACGGCGAAGTCGATCAGGCCGATCCTGAGGAAGCGATTGCAAAGATTGTCACACATATCCGCCGGATCCAGCCGCAGGTGGTGGTGACCTTTCCGCCCGATGGCAATTACGGCCACCCCGATCACATTGCCATCGGCCAGTTCACCTCGGCCGCCATCATCTGTGCTGTCGATTCCACGTACCAGGATCCGGAGAAGCTTCCCTCCCACCGGGTCTTTAAGCTGTATTACATGGTGGATTCGGAAAACTTTATCAACCTCGTGGCACCCTTCATGGGCGATATGACCTTCCTCGTGGACGACCAGATGCGCGGCGAAGTGGTCTGGAAGGAATGGATGGTCACCACGCGCATCGACATGGCCGATCACTGCGGCGCAGCCTGGCGTGCCATTCAGTGCCATCAAAGCCAGCTGCCCTCCCTTGGCATGCTGGCCGAAATGCACGAAGACGCAGCCAGGGCTGTTCTGGCCATGCAGGGCACGTTCTATCGGGCATTCAGCTTGGTGAATGGCGGAAGGAACGTGGAAACAGATTTGTTTGAAGGTGTTTAAGGGATGGAGCCGGGCAGCTTGCTGGCTGGGAATCCATATTATCGGCAGGAGGCAATATGCATGCGACTTTAAAGTTACTGGCAGTCTTTCCTCACCCTGACGACGAAACCCTGGGCCTGGGGTCCACCCTGGCGCGTTATTCCGCGCAGGGTGTGGAGACCTATCTGGTCTGTGCCACGCGCGGCGAGCGCGGCTGGTTCGACAGCGAGGGCCCCGACCCGGGGCTGCAGAAAGTCGGCCGGATCCGTGAAGCCGAGTTAAGGTGCGCGGCGGAACAGCTCGGCCTGCACGAAGTCTCCTTCCTGGATTACATCGACGGCGATGTGGATAAGGCGGACCCACAGGAGATCGTCGCAAAGATCGTCCCTCACATCCGGCGCATCCGGCCGCAGGTGGTGGTGACCTTCTCTCCGGATGGTGCCTATGGACATCCCGATCATATTGCCCTCTCACAATTCACGAATGCGGCCATGGTCTGCGCCGCGGATGGCAGTTATGGTGACGACCGGGCGCCGCACTGTGTCTCCAAGCTTTACTATATGGTCGACTCGATGCAGGTCGTTGACGCAGTTATCGAAGCCTTTGGTGGCCTCAGCATGGAGGTGGATGGCGTGGTGCGCAGTCACACCGGCTGGCCGGACTGGGCGATCACCAGCCGGCTCGACAACAACGGATACCTGGACCGGGTGCGAGAGGCGATCCATTGCCACAAATCCCAGCTGCCTGGCTATGGTCGGATCGGGGAATGGTCGGCCGGGGAGCTCGCGGATATGTTCGGCACCGGAAACTTCTACCGCGCCTACAGCCTGGTGAACGGGGGAAGAAACGTGGAAACCGATCTGTTCGAAGGCTTACGATAAGGTAAGGCACAAACGCTCCATAGAGTGGTATCCTCGGCACTGAACAGAAAACAGTGGCGGAGATACCACCATGCCCGGGTTAAAATCACGGAAGCTCCTCTTCGCAAGCCTGCTGGCGATCCTGCTCCTTGGGTCGGCTTTTTTTCCTGCCCATTCGCAGCAGGTTATCGAATTCAAAAACCACCACGCCGATACAACATTCCTCGAGAACATCCGCTTTACTGTGGATCTGTGTGGGTTGCCCGAGCATGCCGGAGTCTCCCTGCATGTCCGCTTCAGCCACGAAGGCTGGGAAAGCATTGGAGCCTTTGTGGACAAGGCAACGCCGACCTCCTGCGCACGAGGCCGGTATACCTATCCAATGGAGGATTATCCGCCTTTTCTGCCTGTCGAATATTACTGGCAGGTCATACCACAGGAAGGTGGCATTTATGAGGGGCCGCACCAATCGGCTCTTTATGAAGATACACGCTATCAATGGCAGAAGCTGGAATCAGGAAATATTACCGTCTACTGGCACGACCGCCCGACCCGGCTGGGCGAACAGGTTCTGGCCATCGCCAAAGAAGCGGACCAGCTTCAAAGCAGGTTCTTTGGATTGGAGCTGAACAATCCCTACCGCATCGTTATTTTTAACAGCGCTGACGAATTTTTCGGGTGGAACGTCGACTCCGATGACTATGTCGCGGGAGAGGCCTATCCCTTTTTCGATCTTACCGTCCAGATTATGGAAGAGGACGACGATCGGGATTGGCTCAACGATTTGATTCCTCATGAGATCTCACACCTCTATTTTAATCAGGCCACTTTTCACCCGAAACCTGAATCCGATCCGCCGAGTTGGCTCAACGAGGGTGTGGCGGTTTATAACGAGCTTTCCGACCATTCCTTTGAGGACCAGATCCTGGGAAAGGCCGTGAGGGCAGACGGCTTGATCCCCCTGTATGAGCTGGCAAACAGCTTTGGGGACGATCATGACCGCGTGGATCTGGCCTACGCCGAAGGATATTCCGCTGTCTCCTACCTGATGGAGCAGTATGGCCGGGACACCTTGAAGAAAATCATGAATTCCTATCGCAGAGGCGATTCGACCGAGGAAGTGTTTGCTGGTTCGATCGACAAAACCCCGGAAGCGTTCGAGATGGACTGGCGTGCTTGGCTGAAGAAGAAATATTCGAAAGAGATGCTGCCCCCTCCCATCGAAACCCTTCCCGTTCCGGACAGGACGCCCTCGGCGGGATACAAATTTTTGTATCTTGTGCTCTGTACGCTGGGATTGATTCCCCTGCTCTGTCTGGTCACCGTTGTGGCAGGCGTCTTCCTGGCCCTCCTGATCCGCCAATCCCTAAAATCATGAAAACATTCCTCATTCACGCCATTCTTCTTTTCAGTTTGCTGCAGGGATTTTCCCTTCAGCCAAAACAGCAGGATCCATCTGCAATTGAATTCAGAAATGTACAGGTGGTCAACAATTATCCGCAGGGTATTGTCGCTTCCATTGAAGTCTGTGGGCGCCCGGCGGATTCCAAGGTTGTATTCCATTATAAGAACCCTGGAGATTTTCGATTTGCCTGGCAAAAGGATATCTGGACGCTGGATAAGGGTGATACGGCAGACGGTTGTGAGAAGAGGCAGTATGTGCTGGAAACCAGGGATATGGAGGTGCCTCCATTTTCCATCCTCAAATATTACTGGACGGTGGACGATTCGATCGGCACCCTCAGCAAAAGCCCCACCTACCTGTATTATTACAAGGACGAACACTATCAATGGAAAAACATCGAAAAGGAACAGCTGAAGATCTGGTGGCATGATCGCCCTGAACCGTTTGGTCAGCAGGTGCTATCCGTGTCACAGGTG
>JBLMZU010000708.1:0-8702 GCA_050258995.1 Bacteroidota bacterium | reverse complement strand
CGCTATGGATGAACATTCATGTCAACCACCCGAACGAAGTAAGTGCAGAACTGGCCCACGCAGCCGACCAATTGACCAGGGCCGGAATCCCGCTGGGGAATCAGACCGTCCTCCTGGCGGGTGTCAACGACTGCGTGCATGTTCAACGGGCATTGATACACAGGCTGCTGCAGATCCGCGTCCGGCCTTATTACCTGTTCCAGTGCGACCTCGTGGAGGGGGCCGGGCATTTCCGGACTCCGGTAGGGAAAGGGATAGAGATCGTCGAAGGGCTGCGCGGTCATACCTCCGGGCTCGGCGTCCCGGTGTTTGCCATCGATGCGCCCGGCGGCGGCGGGAAGGTCCCCTTGATGCCCAACTATCTCGTGACCATGTCTGAGCACAACGTTGTCATCCGGAATTATGAGGGCTATGTGGCTGCCTATGAACAGTCCGCCTCGTATGTGCCGCATGACCCGGACAATTGTGAGTATTGCAAACACAAAAGGCTGGAGCCGGGACAGCACGGGCTGACCGGATTACTCGATGGCGAAGAAATGGAGATCAAGCCACAGGGAGTTGATTTCTTCCACGAGCATGGCGGCAGCCTGAACTGAAAACACCTGGTGCGGTGGAGCAGGGAATTGCCGCACAACTTGAACGACAGTCATCTGAAATAAACATGGAGGCTCCTATGAAGGTTTTGGTGATCGGTGCGGCAGGCAAAATGGGCAGGGCGGTCGTATCCTATTACGCAAATGATCCCGCTGTTGAAACAATCGGCTTGCTGGATCTGCAGGAGAGCGCGCTGAGAACCCTGGTAAAGGGAGATGATCCCGGCCGGTTCAGGATCCATGCCCTGGATATCAGTGCCATCGAGGAGGTCAAGGCGGCGATGCGGCAGTATGACGTCGGGGTTGCGACCCTGCCGAACCGCAAGCTGAGCTACCAGGTCATGGAGGCGGCCATCGATGCCCGCCTTGACCTGGTGGATATCCTGGAGGAATACCACCGACGGCCGGATCTCTATCAGACGGAGGGCCTGGTCGTCCCGGCTGAATTCCGCGACAGCCAGGAATACGGCGAGAGCCTGCATGAGAGGGCACTGCGCAACGATGTATTGATCCTGGATGGGATGGGCTTCGCCCCGGGTCTCAGCAACATCACCAGCGGGCATGCCCTCGATCAGCTGGACCGCGCCGACAGGGTCGTGGCCCGGGTGGGGGGCATTCCCAATATCGAGTGCTGCCACAAGCACCCACTGCGCTATATGACGACCTGGTCCCTGGAGCACGTCCTGCGCGAGTACAGCATCAAGACCCAGATCCTGGAAGATGGCAAAATCACGGAAGTCCATGCGCTACACGATGAGGAGACCTTCCTGTTCGATGAATTTGGCATTGGCGAAAAACTCGAGTGCGCGGTGACGCCGGGCATGCCCAGCTTTATCCATACCCACCCGGAGCTGCAGTACTTCGCCGAAAAGACCGTGCGCTGGCCGGGTCACTATCAAGGCGTCAGAACCCTGATCGAGTGTGGGTTGTTCGACGAGCAACCCGTAGAGATCGAGGGCATTAAGATCTCACCAAGGGAATTCCTGCTGGGGATCATCAATCCACTGCTGGTGCCCCAGGAGGGGGACGGAGATGTGTGTGTCATGTACAACACGATCACGGGCATCAAGGATAACCAGCCGCACAAATTTGAATACTTCATGTGGGAAACGGCCGACCGGGAATTCTCTGCCATGGCACGTGTGACCAGCTTCCCGGCTGCCATCGGTGGAAAGCTGGTTGCCCTGGGCAGGGTCGATCTCAAGGGGATCCGCGCCCCGGAGGAATGTATCCATGGTGAGAACTACACCTGGTTCCTGGAAGAGCTGCAGGACAAGAACATCACCATCAAGGAGAAGTCCACGCCGGTCGGAGAAATGGAAGTGCAGGAGAGCGCTTAAGTACCCGGCGAATTCGTCAGAAGCGATTTTCCAGTTTGTACATTTTCCTCCCTTTTCTCTATTTGTGAGAGAAGGGAGGCTTTATTTAATTGTTCAAGAGAGAAAAAATGACACGGGGTGATCCTTCAGATTTGTTTTCCCTCTCAGATGCAGGACCTTGATCGGGGCTGCGTTACTTTGGAATAGCCAGCATGTCATCGCTAAAACAATACTTTCTCCTCGACGCGGATGTCGTTTTCCTGCACCACGGTTCCTACGGTGCTACACCAAAACCAGTATTCGAAGCCTACCAGAACTGGCAGCTGCGCCTGGAGCGCCAGCCCGTCCTATTTTTGGGCAGGGAATTCAATGAGCTACTCTATCAAACGCGTTCTGCTTTGGGCCAATACCTGAACGCCGATGCAGACGATCTGGCATACATCCCAAATGCCATGCACGGCGTGAATATCATTGCCCATCTAGGGCAGGGATGTTTACAATGGAACTTTTTTCTCCTGGTGTAATGAAAGTTAGAAATACTTGTGTACGTTTTTGTGCTGGACACAAAGCGCCACATTCGCCACCCCCTCCACGGGTAATGAGCATAATTTCTTGAAACAGTACACGAGCTTGATCACAAATCTCACTTGAATAAGGAATGTGCCTATTTGCTAGCACTGCAATGGTTCTACTGGTTCAAGAAAAGCGAGGCTACGAAACCAAAAGTGGTAAAATAATTTCCAGATATTTTGGGTCTAAATTCATACTTTCATCATCAATTGGAAAGCTTGAAAAGATCGATGAGAGTATTGGAGTACGTCAATGGGGCCGATTCTCCAGCTCAATTTATTCGGTGGTTTTGAACTTATTTATGGTGAAAAGCCGGTAGACCTGGCTTATTCCACCCGCCTGCAAACCCTGCTTACCTACATAATCCTTCATCGTTCCGCGCCAATCGTCCGTGAGCGGCTGGCGCTTCTATTTTGGCCGGACACATCCGAGAGCCAGGCTCGTACCAACCTGCGCAACCTGATCCACCAGTTGCGCCAGGCCATCCCTTTCATTTCAACCTATATCACTTTTGATAACATTATCCTGGAATGGCACAGCGATAGTGCATTTCAACTGGATGTTGACACATTCCGACAGTGCCTGACTGTCGCGCCCGGGGAGCTCATAAGCAAAGAAGCATTAGCAGAGGCAGTTCAGCAATATAAAGGCGATCTATTCCCCGCCTGTTACGATGATTGGATACTGCCCGTCCGGGAGGAGCTGCAGCAGATGTTCCTTGGCGCACTAGACAGGCTCGCGCTGCTTCAGGAGGAAGCACGCGAGTATCACCAGGCTCTCAACACGGCACGCTGGCTGATGCAGACGGATCCCCTACAACCCGCCGCCATTCAGCGCTTGATGCGCCTGTACACCCTGGTCGGCAATCGCCCTGCTGCATTGAAGGTTTATCGTACCTATGCCCGGCAGCTCTGGGAGGAATTGGCGGCGAAACCAGATGCACAAATTCAGGAGCTCTATGAGCGCATCCAGGCTGCGGCAAGTTCTCCTGATAAAGGGTTCATAAAACACCCAGTAACAGATTCCGCCGAATTGCAGGAACGCGCTGCTGGCCCCCTGGTCGGGCGGGCAGAGGAATGGCGCAAATTATTGGCGCTCTGGCAAACCGCAAGGACAGGGAAAATACAGGTTGGGTTTGTCACCGGTGAAGCTGGGATTGGCAAAACCCGCCTGATTTCCGAATTGACCCATTGGGCTGAACTGCAGTCCATCCCGATCGACAGCGCGGTGTGTTACCCTGCGGAGGGCAGCCTGCCCTATGGACCGGTGATGGGCTGGCTCCAGGCCCGTCCCCTGCCAGCCCTGGATAAAGTCTGGTTGGCAGAAATTAGCCGCCTGCTTCCCGAATTGCGGGAGCAGGTGCCCGGTCTGCCGCACGTGGAGCCCTTGCACGAGGCCTGGCAGCGCCAGCGCCTTTTCGAAGCATTAGCCCGCGCTGTGCTGGGACGCAGCCAAACTCAGATCCTGGTACTGGAGGATGTGCAATGGTGCGACCGGGACACGCTGGAATGGCTGCACTTCCTGATCCGTTTCCGCGCTGATGTATCGCTGCTGGTTCTGGTGACCATGCGCCGCGGCGAAATTGCCCAGGATCACCCGCTGAAAGCCTTCCAAACCGCGCTGCGCACAGAAGGCTATTATGCTGAGGTCGAGCTTCATCCTTTGACGATGGCAGATTCTATCCAGCTCATCCAACAGACTTCCCAGCAGTCCCACCGGCAAGGAATGGACCCTGATACAGCTGCCAGCATTTATCAACATACCGAGGGCAACCCGCTCTTCCTGGTCGAAATGGTTCGTTTGAGCCAGACCTCACTGGAGAACCTACTGGCATCATCCGGGCTGATCCAGGCGGTTTTAGCACACCGTCTGGACCAGCTCAGCCAGGACACGCGTGAGATGACGGCGCTGGCAGCCACCATTGGGCGCGAATTTGCCCTGGGGGTCCTACGCCAGGCCGGCGGCATCAGTGATGAACAACTGGTCCGGGTGATCGACGAACTACTCGGCAGCTACATCATCAAGGAAATATCGGCGGATACTTTCGATTTCACACACGACCTTCTTCGCCAATCATCCTTCAGCGGACTGAGCATGGCGCATCGCCGACTTTTACATCGAAAAGTAGCCGAAGCCTATGTTTACCTGGATCAATCCGCTCTCCATCCCCGGCATGCGGAGATCGCAAGCCATTTCGAGCGCGCCGGTCTCGCTGGGCAAGCTGTAAACCATTACCGTCTGGCCGCCGAAGCCGCCGCAGATATCTTTGCGAATTCGAATGCCTGGGAGTATTTGCGGCGCGCGGTCGAGCTTGCAGAGAGTGCTGGGATTGGGGAGAATCGGGAAATCTCTTTCGAAGGCTTTGCGATGATGCTGGCGCAGGCCGGGTCGATGCTGGCCCTCGATGGGAAATATCAACAGGCTCTGCCTTACTTTGAGCGGGCCCTGGCGCAGCCTTTCCCCCAATCCGGGATATGGCGGTCACAGGTGTACCGGAAGATCAGCAGCACTTACGTGCCGCAGTCTCTGCATGACCGTTCGTATCTCGCGTTTGACCAGGCTGAACAGGCCCTCGGAATTGTGCCGCCAGACGGAACGATCATGGAACAACAGGAGTGGCTTCAGATCCAGCTCGACCGGCTTCAGGTATATTATTGGGCAAACCTTCCTGATATGATGGACGCGCTTATTCAGAAAATCGAGGGGTTGGTTGCCAGTATTGGTCATGTTGGCCAGCAGAACAGACTGCTCAGCCTGCGCCCTCAGGCTCGCATGCGCCGGGAACGCTACCGTTTTTCCATCGAAACGGTTCAGCTTGTCCGGCAGCGGATGGACCAGGCAGAAAAACTGGATGACCCGTTTAACCTGGCGGAAGCCCAGTTCAATTACGGATTTGCACTCCTCTGGCACGGAGATCCGCTCACGGCGCGGGTTTGGATGGAGCGCGCCAATGAGGCACTGGCGCGGATGGGCGCCCGACTACCCCAGTTACGCTGCCTTGCCTACCTCAGTGTCATCAGCCGCAAGCTGCATGAACCGGAGAGGCTGCGCAATGAGCTCCCGCCGCTTCTGGAACTGGCAGGCGCCATCAACGAATACTCCTATATCGGCATTGGCATGGCAAACCAAGGTTGGCTGGCGTGGCAGGATGGCGATGCCAACCGGGCAGAGCAGCTTTGTAAAGAAGCCATAGCAACTTTGAGGAATGCTTCCGGATACGTCTGGCGCGCGTTGGCAGATTGGGTGTTGCTGGCGGCTGCACTTGCCGAGGAAGATTTGATTAAATCCGAAGCTGCCGCTCGGGCGCTCATGGATCCAAACCCAGCTCTCCAGGCCATCGCAGAACCAATGTCCAGCCTGTTGAGCAGAGCGCTCGCCGCCTGCGAAGACTCGGACTGGGCGGCTATCCTTGCCCTTTTCAAGAGAGCGCTGGAAGCTGCCCGAACCGCCGGTGAGCTGTAAATCGCGTTCGATTCGCAAAAAAGCCGGGAGAGAATTGATATCTCTTCCGGCTTTTTTGTTCCACCAAACGCCTGTCAAACGATAGATCAGTAAAATGGATATAAATAATCGATTTGGTAAAGATCAAAAGGATAAAGCACTATGTTCAGGAATAGTTCGTTCCGAAAAACATCCAGGTTCTGACCATCATAGCTCTGCTCG
This sequence comes from Bacteroidota bacterium, assembly GCA_050258995.1. Classification (GTDB taxonomy): domain Bacteria; phylum Chloroflexota; class Anaerolineae; order Anaerolineales; family Villigracilaceae; genus Defluviilinea. The sequence continues at coordinate 2,557 of JBLMZU010000708.1, read as the reverse complement.
CCTTAACCGGTTCATCCGCCCAACAGCATGCTTATGGATCAGATCCTTGACGACGGGACTACTTCCTGCCCAATGACCAGGTTCGCGATTACACGACCGCAGCACCGGAATATATCTGGAAAATTTTCATCAAAATCGACGATTACCCCCATGCAGCGGTGCCTTGATTGTGCGAAATCAGCACTAGAGCTGTTATTTGACAAGAAATGCCATATCATCTTGGATGCATACAGGTAGCATAAACACGATAACGTTTTACCAATTTCTTTAGGATGTCAAAATGAATGGAAACCGATTATTTCCTGAGGCCCCGCGCATACAGGATTCTGACGCAGAGATATTGGCCAGAATGAATAGAAACCCTGTGGTTCTTGGGATTACCGTTGTGTGCTTGCTGCTGATGGGTTGGGCACTGTTTTTCCCATTTGGCAGAAGTTCTCATGTGAATCGAGAGACTGCCAGCGATTTTTACCAGCGACACCCCGCCTGGATCTGGACAGCAAATACTCAAAATGCTGTCATCCCAATGACTGGAAGTATGCCATTCCCAGATAATTTCGAACGGCTACCCAACACGTCCTTACCCTTCAAATCGACCAAAGCTCAACCATAAACCGTTCGCAAAAATATGATTCAAAAATATAAGGAGGCTCAAATGATTCTCGTCGTTGGTTCTACCGGATTTTTGGGCAGCGAAATCTGCCGGCGCCTGACCGCTTCAGGCAAGTCCGTACGCGGACTGGTGCGTTCCACTTCTGACCCGGAAAAAGTGACGCGGTTGCAAGCCATGGGCGTTGAAACCGTGCTGGGCGATCTTCGTGACCCGGCCTCCCTCGCGGCAGCCTGCCAGGGCGTGGATAGCGTAATCACGACTGCCACGACTACCACCTCGATGCAGCCTGGTGACTCCATCCCGGTTACCGATCAGCAGGGCCAGTTGGACCTGGTCCAGGCAGCTTGCCGGACGGGCGTACGCAAGTTCGTGTACGTCAGCGTTCCGCAACAGATGGAGTCTTGCCCGCTAACCACCGCCAAGCGCACCGTTGAACAGGCTGTCATCTCCAGCGGGCTAGATTACACCATCCTCTGCCCATCCGTATTTCCGGAGGTTTGGCTGAGCCCAGCTCTTGGTTTCGATTATCCCAATGCGAAAGCCACCATCTATGGGGATGGCCACGCTAACATTGGCTACATCTCACTCGAAGATGTGGCTGAATATGCCGTCCAAAGCCTGGAAAACCCGGCGGCGCGCAAGGGCTTGTTTGAATTGGGCCATCCTCAGATGCACACCTTGCTGGAAGTGGTGCGCATTTTCGAGCAGGCCAGCGGGAAAGCCTTTGAGTTGCAGTTTGTTCCGGCCTCAGTGCTGGAAGCTCAGCGGGATGCTGCCACGGATCCGCTCCAATTTACCTTCGCAGCGATGATGCATTACATGGCGACTGGAGTACATGTTAATACATCCTTGGCCGAGAAGGCATTTCCGGACATCAAGTTGAAGTCGGTTCCTGAGTTCGCTTCGCAAGTTGTTGCCATGTCGCTTTCGTAGTAGGGGGTAACGCACATGATCGACCCTGGCTGCCGCAGAGGACCGGATCCTTGCCGCGGCCAGGGTGCCACTTCAACATGGACCCGGATCATCCCCTGGAACAATATATAAAAATATTATAGTTTGTTCACATCAAAGGGAGTCAACCATGAACAGATTTCTTCTTATCGTTATGTTCGCTTTCGCTTTGACGTCATGCAGCAGCACCAATACGGCTACACTGGATGGCCCTGGCCAAGCCACACTGAACGTCAAGGCAACCAACCAGGGTTACGATGCGTCCACCTATGAGGTTCCTGCCGGCGCTAATGTCACAGTGCATTTCACAAATGATGCTCCTGAGCCGCATGTGTTTGCCGTCCTAAAACAGGGCGAGCATGTCAAACCTCCTTTTCAGGTAAAGGATGAAGATAAAATTATGTGGAAGATCACCGCGCAAACCGGAGAAACCAGATCGGACATCTTCAAGGCTCCCACCGAACCAGGTGAATACGATATTATCTGCCCTTTCCCAGGGCATCTGGAATACGGCATGAAAGCCACGCTCGTTGTGAAGGAACAATGAGATCGTTTCCACCCCTATGGGGGTTTTGTTTTGGCGAGTGCCTCAATCCGTGGTTTTTGGGATTTGCCCTCAAAGTGGCAGCCTTTCTCTGCTAAGCGAATTGGTTAATTGTAAGGGTTCAATGCATCGTGAACAGTTTTGGGTGCGAATTTTATCTCGTGGAGGGTTCAGGACATCGTGAACACCGTCAGGCTTTGGTGCGACGAGAGAATCCTGGTGTAAGGCGTGCGGTGGTTTCGGGAATATGATAAACACAGTTTTTGAGTAAGCGCCAGGTTGAGTTCGCGGGCTACGTCGATGATGGTCTGGGTGCGGATGCTGCCTTCGAGATGGATGTGGATCTCGGTCTTGGGAAGATCGTTGTAGAAGGGGTCGAAGTTTTTCATGAGGGGTTTGCCTGGTGGGTGGAGTGTTGCAGGGGTGACAGGCATATTGTTTATCAGTTC
>JBLMZU010000707.1:0-6575 GCA_050258995.1 Bacteroidota bacterium | reverse complement strand
GATCCTTATCAGCGAGAGCTGCTCATCACCAGTGTACTGGAAGCTGAACCGGAAGCGATTGCCCGGCTGCCGAAAGAGACAACCATTCCCTTCTGGGCTGCATTGTCTTTATTCGCATTCTTTACCGGCGTGCTGGTTAGCTTTTGGTGGCTGGCGCTTTTGGGCACACTGTGTACGACTGCCCTGCTCATGGCCTGGTTCTGGCCGGAAAAACTCTCCCCATTGGATGAAGGAGCGAAGCCATGACGACGCAGGCTGCTCCCGCGCGAAATGGGACTTTGCCAATAGGAGCCACGCTGCGAGGTTCGCATTCCATCTCCTGGTGGGGAACGGTGATCTTGATCTTGAATGAGGCTGTCATTTTCGCCTCGCTGCTCGCCAGTTATTTTTACATCCGGATCAACTCAGTCTTATGGCCCCCACAAGGTGTCAAGCTTCCGGAGCTGGTTTTATCGGGCATCAACACGCTCATCTTGATCGGAAGCAGCCTGGCGCTGCTGTGGGCGACAGCTGGCATTCGACAGGATAATGGGAGACGACTGCGCGCTGGATTGGGATTTGCCTTCGTTCTGGGCGCCATCTTTCTCGGCGTTCAAATCTATGAATACACACGGTTGAAATTTCTCCCCCAGGCACACGCCTATGGTTCACTTTTCTGGAGCATTACGGGTCTGCACGCTGTGCATGTGCTGGCAGGTTTACTGATGATCGCGTATGTCGAACTGCGGGCTTTCCTTGGTCACTTCAACGGCCAGCGGCACCAGGCAGTGGAGAATGTGAGTCTATACTGGCATTTTGTGGATGTCGTCTGGACATTGATCTTCGCTTCACTTTTTATTTCGCCCTATTTGTGAATGAGATAAGCATGAGTACCCAATCGACTTTGGAACAGACCAGGAGATGGCTTTTTCCTTTTGGATTCCTTGCAGGACCTGTCTTATGGGGTCTGCAGCTCCTGGCCGGTTATGGGCTGGCCAGCCTCTCGTGTGCAATCGGCAACAAATTGCCCATTTATCTCCTGATTACAGTTTCTGCACTGATCGTACTTTTTGCAGCCATCCTCACCTTGCAAGCCTGGAGAACTATGGCGGACGACTCCTTCTTGAGCGGGACCGATCAAACCCGGGAAAGCAGGATGTTTTGGACAATTTCAAGCTTTGTGTTGAGTATGCTGTTTTTTATTTTGATCCTTGTCACTGGCATGACGGCAGTCTTTTTAAGCCCATGCCCGATCATTACAATGCCCCTTCCCTAAACGGTATTCCATGGAGATGGCTTGCCGGATTTTGTACGAACCGGAGATCGAAATGACAATCTCGTCATTAAATAGACTGGGTACCATCGCATTGCTCTTGATTTTTCTGTCGTTCGCGATCGGAATCCTTGCAAGCATCCCACACCGAACGGATGTCATGCAGGAACCACAGATTCCACAGGGTGACCCAGTCCATGGCGCCGCGGCTCTGGCGCAATACGGGTGTGGTACTTGTCATCGTATCCCGGGAATACCGGGGGCTGACGGGATGGCAGGGCCAACACTGGCGAATCTTTCCCGGCGAAGCATCTTGGCGGGTCAGCTTCCGAATAATCCCGAAAATCTCATTGGCTGGATCGAGCATCCACAGCAGATTAAACCGGGCGATGGCATGCCAGAGTTAGGCGTTAATGCTACCGATGCGCGCGATATGGCCGCTTATCTTTACACGTTGCATTAAAAGGATTACCCAGTATGGAACAGGATCAAATACCATCAACACGCCGGAAAGGTTATATATCCCGGCGCGATTTTCTGAAGATCACGCTGCTTTCTGCGGCAGGCGCAGGGCTGGCTGCCTGTCAGCCAAATCTGGCTAAGAAGTCAGGCGTAGAAGCCAACATGATGGGTCTTCCGGATCAATATCCCGAGATCCCCTTTGCCCCATCGGAGCCTCCGCCTTACATCTTGACCGTCCTGAGCTCGACGGAAGCGAAAACAGTGGATGCCCTGACTGCGCGCATTTATCCGGGCGATGCATCGGATCCGGGCGCGCGCGAGGCAGGTGTGACCAACTTTATCGACAAGCAGCTGGCTTTCCACGATGGGTATGTGGAATACACGTATATCCATCCGCCTCATGCCAAGACCTACGAAGGCAACCAGCCGCCGGACCAAAAAACGGATGAGCTGGGTGAAATCATCTGGGTCAAGAAATCGGAAATCGAGCGTTATGGTTATCAATCCCTCCTGAAACCAACAGAGCGCTATCATGCTGGCCTGGCTTCGGTGGATGCATATTCAAAAGCAACATTCGGCAGGAATTTTGTTGATCTCACCGAGGATCAGCAGGATCAAGTTCTAACGGCCATGGGAAAGGGAGATGCAGCGGATTTCTTCAAGGACCCAACCGATAAACAGTTCTTCAAAATGCTTCAAGATGACACCATACAAGGGATGTATTCCGACCCGGCGTACGGAGGCAACAAAGATATGGTTGGCTGGAAGCAAATTGGTTACCCCGGGGCACAGCGCGCCTATACGGAAACGGATATGAATACGGAGGGTCCGGTCCGCCCGCCCCAGAGCCTTGCCATGCTGCATGCCTTTCATGGCGGTATGAAGGCTAATTCAGATGTGATCATGCCGCAGAGTGGCTCTGAGCTTACCCCCGCGCCCTAGGAGTCTTGTATGGCCGTTCAGAAAAGAGTGAATGTTGTGACAGTGGGCGCCGGTTGGACGGCAGCCGTCTTTGCGCAGATCCTCACCGAAGCCGGGCTGAGCGTCGTCTCGCTTGAACAAGGCCCGGAGCGCTGGGCGAATCCGGATTTTGAACACAACCATGATCCGCTTCGCTACCACGTCCGCCACGCCATGATGGTGGATCTGAGCAAAGAGACCTGGACCTGGAGGCCGAATCCAGACGCGCCCAGCCTGCCGATGCGGCAGTATGGCTCCTTCAATCCGGGACAAGGTCTGGGTGGTTCCGCAATCCATTGGTCCGGGATGTTATGGCGCCATCTACAAAGCGATTTCAAATATCGCAGTCATTATATCGAGCGTTATGGCAAGGATAAGCTGCCCGCGGGGAATCGCATCCAGGATTGGCCGCTCGATTATGCCGACCTGGAATCTTATTACACAAAGATGGAATTTGACATTGGGGCATCCGGGCAGGCAGGCAATTTGAACGGTATCAAAATCCAGGGCGGGAATATATTCGAAGAGCCACGCAGTACACCTTATCCTTTGCCTCCTCTGAACGTTACGATTCCTTCCAGAATGTTTGCCGATGCCTGCCGGAATCTGGGATATCATCCCTTCCCGCAGCCGGCGGGTATTGTCTCACAAGCCTACCAGGATCGCTTCGGGAACATCCGCTCGGGCTGTCTGTATTGCGGTTTCTGCACCCGATACGGCTGCGAGGCGGACGCGAAGGCCGAGCCGATCAACACCCATATCCCTCCGGCCTTGAGGACTGGGCGCTATGAGATCCGACCCAATTCAAAAGTAACTGCTATCAACGTGAATTCGTCCGGTCTGGCAACCGGCGTCACTTATATTGACGGACAAGGCCACGAACAGGAACAACCTGCCGACATTGTTTTGCTCTCGGCATTTACTCTCTCCAATGTGCGCCTGCTCTTGATCTCGCGGAGTACTGCGCATCCTAATGGGGTCGGGAACGATCGTAACCTGGTCGGCAGGAATTATACGTATCAGCACTGGCATACGGTTTCCTCAGGGAAATTCCCCGGACGTCGTTTCAACCTTTATATGGGCAATACTTCCACCCAGAACGTGATCTTTGACTTTCAGGCGGATGTGTTTGACCACAGCAATCTGGACTTTGTCGGTGGCGGCATGCTGTTTTCCACGTTGGGGGAGCGAGACCCCAATACATCTGCAACTGAGCTGCCTTTGGATGGGGATGGCAAAAATTCGTGGGGACAGAAATGGAAGGATGAACTGAAAGCCTACTGGGATAGTGTGGCGGCCATACTGCTCCAGGGAGAAAGCCTGCCGTACGAGGATCAATTCCTGGATCTTGATCCAAAATTCAACGCTGCCGATGGCAAGCCGCTACTCCGCCTTACCTTCGACTGGCACCAAAACGATTATGCCATGTACAAGTTCATGGCCGGTAAAGCGGACGAGATCATGAAGACCATGGGACCGGCCGAGATGAATACAACCAAGGAGCTCAAGCCATATCGCATCGATAAGTACCAGAGCACTCATCCCACTGGCGGAGCCATTATGGGTTCTGATCCTGGTAACTCGGTGACCAATAAGTATGGCCAGGTGTGGGATACCCCCAATGTATTTGTGACCGGGGCAGCCTTGTATCCACAAAACGTCGGCGTCAATCCGACCGGCACGCTCCTGGCCCTGGCGTATATGGCTGCGGATGCCATCCGCGATAAATACCTGCTAACGACGAATCACCTGATCGGATGATTCACGGCGTTCAGGAAAAAGGCTATGAAAAACAAAAATCAGGTCGTAAAGTCAATTTCGAGACGGGGGTTTGTCAAATTAATGGCATTTGCTTTCGGCGCATCCCTCGCATCTCCCTTGCTCGCTTCCTGCACAGCCGAAAAAGGGAAGGAATATGAAGTCGATATTGTGATCCAGCAGAATGAGATCCTGTATTCACCGGAGACCCTAACGGTCCCGCGCGGCGCCACCGTTACCTGGCTTAATAAATCCTATTACTCGCAATCCGCCACATGCGATCCTCAAAAAGCCTCTAATGGGAACTTTGCCAATTTACCAAGGGGTTCACAACCCTGGGATTCGGGCCCACTCTATCCGGGCCAGCGCTTCTCCAAAGTGTTTGATACGCCTGGCACCTATATCTATTTCAGCCTTCCAAAGTTATCAGCGGGAACGATGGGAACCATCATCGTGCAATAGGTGAATGCAAATTCGGATGTTCCAACGGCGGCTGGGATCGTCGCGGTTGTAAAACATGGAAAGCAAACTCCGGGATTTTTTAGACGATAAAAGAAGAGAAACCAATTACCATTTATGGTGCGATCGGTGCCAATGTGGTGATCGGGGCGGCGAAATCTGTTGCGGCGTTTACTACCGGCAGCTCGGCAATGCTTGCGGAAGCGATCCATACAACGGCAGATACGGGTAACGAATTATTACTTTTGTTTGGCCTCAAGCAGAGCAGGAGGCCGGCAGACAAGACTCATCGACTGGGGTCACGGGCGTGAGCTCTATGTTTGGAGCCTGATCGTGGCTATTTTATTTTTCGGAGCTGGTGCGTGCATGGCGATTTACGAAGGTGTTACCAGTCTTTCCCAACCTAATGAGTTGAAAAATGTAGGCTGGGCCTATGGGGTGCTTGGTATTGCCTTGGTGGCGATTCAGGTTAACCTGAATAATACGATGATTTAAAACCCCGGCTCTGAATGGCAGATTCAGAGCCGGGGTCAGGATTAATCTTGCAAGGTGTTTGGGATTTTATTCGTCCAGCAATTCCAATGCTACATTGACAGCGCGACTTGCATCAGGTGAGAAACCATCCGCTTCAATCTGTTGAGCATAGGTTTCTGTGACTGGAGCGCCCCCTATAATCACCTTCACATCATTACGCAACCCTGCGGCAGTCAGCGCATCAATGGTGGTTCTCATCGATGGCATGGTGGTCGTCAGCAAAGCAGACATAGCTACTATATCCGGTTTGAGTTCTCTCGCCTGTTTGACAAATTCCTCGGCAGGGACGTCCACGCCCAAGTCGATGATTTCAAAACCGGCGCCTTCCAGCATCAAGGACACCAGATTCTTCCCGATATCATGCAGGTCACCCTTAACTGTGCCGATCACCACCTTGCCCCTGGATTTTCTATCGGTTTGCTGCAAGTATGGCTTCAAAATAGCCATGCCGCTTTGCATAGCGCGTGCTGCGATCAGCATCTCAGGCACATAATATTCCCCCGCCTCAAATCGTGCCCCGACTTCACGCATAGCCGAGATCATGCCGTCGTTCAAAATCACCGTTGGATCCAAGTTGGCATCCAATGATAACTGCAGGTTGGTCTTCACCCCTTCAAAGTCTCCTTCCAGAACCGCATCAAACAGTTTCTTTAATGTTTCTTCCATATTAGCTCCTTATGCCTTCACCTGAATTCCAACACCTTCTGCGTTGAACTGATCAATAGTTTGCGCAGACAATGGATGGGACCAAAGATTTCCAAGCAGATAAAACGGGACCGTAATATGCTGTGCGCCCGCATTCAGGGCATCGATTGCCTCCGCGGTGGATTTCAAGCTGGCTGCGACGATTTGAGTCGTACTGCCAGACAGAACGGTCGCCAGCTTCCTCACCAGGGTAATTCCATCACCCATCTGTTTGGTAGCACGATTAACGTAAACAGCGATAAAGCGCGCTCCTGCTTCACGTGCAATGAGCGCCTGCGATGGATCAAAAATTGCTGTGATACAGCAAGGAAATTCATTCCCATGCCGGGCGACAAACCGAAAGCCATTCTCCGTTGGCACCAACTTGAGTACCAATCCGGATTTAATGATATCTGCAGCTATCCGCGCCTCGGCCAACATCTGATCCAGGTCATGTGAAACAAGC
>JBLMZU010000706.1:0-19975 GCA_050258995.1 Bacteroidota bacterium | reverse complement strand
GCGGGACAGGGCCGCGGCGTGATCGTCGAAATCCTGCCGCGCTTTTCCCGGCTTTCGCGTCCCGCGCCCATCTCCGGCCAGCGCGTGTTCGAACAGGTCATTGTCGCCAACGCCGACCAGGTCGTTCCGATTTTTGCCGTGGCCAGTCCCACGCCCAAGTGGGGATTGCTGGACCGCTACCTCGTCGCGGCGGAGGCGGCCGGTCTGCCATCCCTGATCGTCATCACCAAGCTCGATCTGGCCGGGAAGAATCCACAGCTCGATGAGGACCTGGAGATCTACCGCAGGGTCGGCTATCCCATCCAGATGGTCAGCTCCGCCAGCGGCGAAGGGATCGAAGAGATCAAATCCGCATTCCAAGGAAAAACCTCCGTGCTGGTTGGCAAATCCGGCGTCGGAAAGACCTCCCTGCTCAATGCCATCCAGCCGGGATTGGGCCTGCGCGTCAAAGCTGTGAGCCGCGGCGAGACCGGCAAGGGACGGCATACCACCACCCATTATGAGATGTTCGAGCTCGATCTGGGCGGCAGGCTGGTCGATACCCCGGGCATGCGTGAGTTTGGCCTGTGGGATATCCAGGCCGATGAGCTGGCATCCCTTTTTCCCGAGATGGAAAAGCATGTTGGGCAGTGCAAATTCGGACTGAGCTGCAGTCACGACCGCGAGCCCGGGTGCGCGGTCCGCAAAGCGGTCATGGCCGGGACCATCAGCCCGTACCGTTACCAAAGCTACATGCGTCTGCGGGAGGAGCTATGAGAAACGGCGCATCCACCTTCGGAGATTTCAAGTGCGGCCACTGCCATGCCATGGTCTCAAGCGCCCATCTGCTCTCCGGGGTCAACAATCGCAACCACTGTCCCTATTGTCTCTGGTCGTGTCATCTCGACTTATATGCGGCCGGCGATCGGTTATCGGCCTGCAAGGGACAGATGAAACCGATCGGGCTGACCCTCAAACTGGGTCGGAACAAGTACCGGTGTGAGTCGGGCGGGGAGCTGATGCTTATCCACCAGTGCGTGGACTGCCGCAGCCTGTCCATCAACCGCATCGCCGCGGATGATGTTGCATCCACCATCCTGGATGTATTCCGGTCTTCGATCGAAAATCAAATTCAGGCCTTATGCCAGGCAAACGGGATCGCAGCGCTTGGATCAAGCGACGCTGCCGCTCTCCACAAACAGCTTTTTGGCGCGAACGAAATCCCTGTTTCCGCCTGGTAAAAATTCGATCCGGGCAGCCTGTCGTGCCATGGCAGGCTGCCCATCAAAAACATCTGCTGGTAGGGAATTCTTAAGATAAAATCCGTCCGACTTTGCCACGGGGCAGGGAATAACTGTAGAGGAGAGAGAATATGGCAGTGAATTTTTTGATTCTGGCATTCGTCATCGGGCTGGCCATCTTTTTCGGCTGGCTGACCCGCAAGGCATGGAGGTTGGGGAACCCGATCCTGAAATGGGCCGGCGTGGTCGTAGGCAGCCTGTCCACTTTGCTCATTTCCTTGGTGGCCCTACTCGGCCTGGTCGGCATCTTTCGATATTACAATCCTCCCCTTCGCGCCGCACCCGGCGTCCAGGTGACAGGCACACAAAAGCAGATCGAACGTGGACGGCATCTCGCCGCGGCGTTTTGTGTGGAATGCCATTCCACCACCAGGGACTTTCCCATGACCGGTGGTGTCGATGTGGGAAAGGACCTTCCGGTCGACCTGGGCGCCTTCTACTCGGCCAACCTGACCCCGGCCGGTCCCCTTAAAAATTGGACGGATGGGGAGATCTTCCGGGCGCTGCGTGACAACGTGGACAAGGACGGGAAGCGGCTCGCCATGATGGCCGGCACAAATGTCCGCTCCATCAGCGATGAAGACTTGATCGCCATCATCGCCTTCCTGCGCAGCCAGGAGGCTGTGGCGAACGAACCGCCCCGGCCCCTCGACCAGCCAAACTTCCTTGCCGTGCTCATGTCCGGCGCCAGCCTGATCCCGGACCGACCGCTCGTGGAAGGTCCCATCGCTGCACCCGCCAAGGAGCCCACGGCCGAATACGGTCAGTTCATGACCACCTTCCTGGATTGCAAGAGCTGTCATGGCCAAAATCTGAGCGGAGGCGACAGCCCCATTGGCCCCAAGGGTCCCAGCCTGCGGGTCGTCAAAGGCTGGTCCCAGGAACAATTCATCACTACGCTTCGGACCGGTGTGGACCCAACCGGACACCAGCTCAGCCCGCTGATGCCCTGGAGGTCCACCGGCCGGCTGGACGATGTGGAGCTCTCTGCCCTTTACCAGTACCTGATCGGCCTGGAGTAAATTCAGCGCCCAGCACCCCATCTTTGCGGCAGAATGGTAAGGCACGACCTCACAATTTTATTAATTGAAATCCAATAAATCTGGATTATCATTTCAAAACAGTCCCAGGCAGTAGAAAGCAGATGTCCATTCATCGAAGCAGGAATTGAATGATCAAGAGCATCAAGAGAACCTATCACGAGTACCCGCAGCTCTTCTGGATCGTTGTTGGCACTCTTTTTGTTGATTCCCTGGGCAGTACGTTACTGTTTCCCTTTTTTGCCCTTTACATTACCAAGAGATTCGGCGTCGGCATGACCCAGGCAGGCATCCTGCTGGGCATGTCCTCGCTGTTCGGGCTGATCGGAAGTGTCCTGGGAGGCGCCCTGACCGACCGGTTCGGCCGCAGGACGCTGATCCTGTTCGGCCTGGTCTTCAGCGCCCTGAGCAGCCTGCTCTTTGGCCTGGCCTGGGACATCACGATGATGTACGGGCTGGTCGTCATTGTTGGCCTGCTCTCCCGGATCGCGGCGCCCGCCCAGGATGCCATGATGGCCGATATCCTGCCCGAATCGAAGCGGCAGGAGGGGTTCGGTATTACGCGCATTGCCTACAACTACGCCTGGATTGTTGGAACGGCGCTTGGCGGCCTGATCGCTGCCCGCTCATTTATGGCCCTGTTCGTTCTCGACGCCGTCCTCAGCCTGGCTGTGGCCGCGGTCCTGTACCGTTTCCTGCCCGAGACCAGGCCTGCACCGCGCGCCGAGACAAAGCAGGAGGACTCCCTCCTGAAGACGGTGAAAGGCTACCGGGTTGTCCTGCGCGACCTGGCGTATATCGCATTCACGCTGGCCGGCATGATCGTGCTGGTGGTCTACCAGCAGCAATACAGCTCGCTGGCCGTGTATCTGAACGATGTCCATGACATCAGCACCCGGACCTATGGGATCATGCTTTCCGTGGCAGGGCTGGAGGTGGTCATTTTTCAGCTCTGGGTCAGCCGCCAGACCCGCAAGTATCCTCCCTTCCTGATGATGGTGCTGGGCTCAATTTTCTTCATGGCCGGTTTCAGCATGATCGGTTTCGTGCAACAGCAAGTCTCCTTTTTGCTGGCCGTGATCATCATCACGGCCGGGGAAATGGTCATGTTCCCCACCAACAAGGCGCTGGCGGTCAACTTCGCCCCGGCGGAGATGCGCGGGCGCTACATGGCGATCTACGACCTGGGCTGGACGGTCCCGGCCACCCTGGGGCCGGCCGCAGCAGGGTTGATCCTGGACAACTTCAATCCCAATCTCCTGTGGGCGATTGGCGGCCTGCTATGTGCGCTCGCCGCCGCCAGTTTCTACGCCATGCATCTGCGGCTGGGCACACAGAAGCGTTTTGTTCCCGTGCCGGTGGAACCGGATACCCAGCCCGTGGAGGTTTCATAAAAAGCGGAACCTGTCCCAAATGCGGCTCGAATGAGGTGCTGAGCAAAGCAAATAGAAAACAGAAAGAAACAACAAAGTGGCAGTTGCCACGCAAAGGGGCCATGGAATTTTTGACTTGACACAAACCGTAAGAATTGTAAAATAGCGCCCATCTTTTATCGTATGAAGTCCCTACTCTTATGCATCTGTCCAGGGCGGGGTTCGTAGCCACCGCCTGAGTGATTTCAATTCCCCGAGCAGTCAGCGACTCAGTCTAGTGGAGCGTCCCCCGCGTACCAATCTGCCCTGCAGGATGGATCGCCCTCCCTGGATTCGTTGGCTGCTTTTACTTTAGACATACAGAAAAGGAATATTAAACATGCCGTACGTACACCCGGAATACCTTGTAGAAACCGACTGGGTCGCCTCCCACCTGGAGGACCCCAACGTCCGCATCATCGAATCGGACGAGGATCCCCTTCTGTACTCGATGGGTCACATCCCTGGCGCGGTACAGGTGGACTGGTTCAGCACGCTGCAGCACCCACTGCGCCGCGACTTCCTCACCAAGGAAAAGTTCGAGGAAGTGGCATCCAGGCTTGGCATTACGAACGATACAACGGTCGTCTTTTATGGAGACAAGTCCAACTGGTTTGCCGCCTATGCCCTGTGGCTGTTCCAGTATTATGGACATCAGAATGTTAGGATCATGAACGGCGGGCGCCTGAAATGGGAAAAGGAAGGCCGGCCTCTTGTAAAAGATATCCCCACCTACGCGGAAACGAAATATCGCGCCAAAAAGGCAGACAAGAATATCCGTGCCTTCCGCGACCAGGTGCTGAAACAGTCCAAGGCAGGCAAGCCGCTCGTGGATGTCCGCTCGCCAAAGGAATATTCGGGCGAGCTGGTCTCGATGCCCAATTACCCTCAGGAGGGAGCGACGCGCGGCGGTCATATCCCGGGCGCGGTCAGCATCCCGTGGGCCCAGGCTGTCAACGAAGCGGATGCGACGTTCAAATCCCCCGAGGAGTTGCGCGCGCTGTACGAGGGCAAGGGCATCACCCCGGACGAAGAGGTGATCGCCTACTGCCGCATCGGCGAGCGCTCCTCACTGACCTGGTTCGTGTTGAAATACCTGCTGGGCTACCCCAAGGTCAAGAACTATGACGGTTCCTGGACGGAATGGGGCAACCTGGTGGATGCACCAATCGAGAAATAAGGGCCGGTCTGAGACCCGCCCCACAGGAACGAAAATGCCTTTACCTCCCAAACTCCAGGAGATCGTGGATGACTTCGCCGGCATGTCGCGCGAAGAAAAACTGGAAACCCTGATCGGCTATGCCGAGACCTTCCCGCCTCTGCCGGACCGGTTTCGGGAAGCGCGCAGCAAAATGGAACCCGTCCCGGAATGCATGACGCCGGTCTTCCTGATCGCCGAAAAACAGGATGACGGCAGGATCTTCTTCCACGTGGATTGCCCGCCTCAATCTCCCACCGTGCGCGGTCTCGCTTCGATCCTCATGAACGGGCTGAACGGTTCATCGCTCGAGGAGATCCTTTCCGTACCCTCGGATTTTTTCCTGCCGATGAAGCTGGATGAAGCGGTCAGCCAGCAGCGGCTGAATGGCTTCATCGGCGTCCTGGCCCACATGAAACAGGCCGCCGTAAAGGTAGCCAGCCAGTAAACAGGAGAGCGACCCGCAAGGTCGCTCTCTTTTTATAGCGAATGATAGCCGGATTGTAGGTTTTGAGAGTGCCGACCTCCTATGGTGGAGAAAAGAAAAGAGGAGGCGCTGCGATGAAAATTATTTCCATCTTTCTCGGCCTGATCAATGCACTCCTGGCCGGTCTGCTCATCACTTTTTTGCTCACCAGCATGGACTTTCGGGTCTCGACGATGGGGTGGTCGATTACCCGCATCCTGCTGACCCTGTCAGTGATTTTGATCAGCGTGCTCTCATGGATGGAAATGGGTGTACCGATCCGCCCGGGTCTCCTGGCTTTGGGCAGCCTGTTCCTGGTTGCAATCGGTCCGGCATCCATGGTTTGGGCGTTCCACCGTGCCTCGCTGACGGGACACATGGAATACCATCGCATCATGTACTGGGCCAGTCTTTTAATCCAGGGTATCTCGCTGGGATTGGGAATTTTACGCAGCGGGGAGGAAAGTTCCACCCCATGAAAACTCGGTAACACGGGCTTTCTTTAATCGTTATACGCATTGCACAACAGAAGAATCATCTTGATTCGCGCCCAACGAGAAAAGGAGCTAGATATGACCCGCTACCGTGATCCGAACCGTGTACAGACCGTCACAGAAAGAACCTATACCTGGTATGGTTGGACGATCACGCAGACCGACCTTCGCCGTCTCATCGGGCTGATCATGCTGGGATTTGTTGTTTTGAACGGGATGATTGCCCTGCGTTTCCTGCTCAAGTTGCTGGCTGCCAATCCTGCCAGCCCGTTTGCCCAGTTCGTATACCTATTCACCGGACCCTTCCTATGGCCCTTCCAGGGGCTGCTCTACACACCTACTTTTGGCGGGGCGCAGGTCGAGTTCCCGGCCCTGATCGCAATCGTGGTCTATACGCTGATCGCCTGGATCATCACCCGTTTGATCTGGTTGCTGTTCTCCCGTTCTGCGTAATTGCATCCAGATACTCATCGTCTGCAACATAAGGATTCTCTTAAGCAGAAAACATTGTGTTAACTCTGCGAATATGCTACACTAACGCCAGCTCAGTCCAGCCTGCCCCCCTCAGGCTGGACTGAGCTACTTTAATACTAAAATAGCACTTTTCTTTTATAACAATCGGGCTATAATAAATATAAGAGAAAGAGGCAGAGGGATACTATAAGTATAGGGTATGGAACTTTTACTACAGGGTGTCCGGAGCGTCTCATTCAAATCAAGGGAGCGTGGGGATTGTCAGCATTATAGCCATCATAACAGCCAATTTTGGCATAGTTTCGCAACAAATCTGCTCCCCTTAGAAACGAGGAATGTGACAAAATGGCAATCGTGGGTGAAAGAATCTACTTTTCCGAATGGCTTCAAAATGAGATGAACAAGCGCGGCTGGTCGCAATCGGACCTGGCTCGTGCTGCCGATTTAAACCGTGCTGTGATCAACAAGCTCCTCAATGGGAAAAGCCATCCCCAGCCCGCCACACTCGAAGCGATCTCGCGGGCCCTCAAGATCCCCATTGAAACAACGTACCGCGCGGCCGGATTGCTACCCGTCAATTCCGACAACGATGAGACCGTCGATGAAGCGATCTATGTGCTGAAGAGCATCCATAGTGCACAACGCAAGGCGACCGCGGTCGCCCTCCTCAAGGCGCTCATTGCCGAGGAGGAAAATGAGATGAGGGAAGAAAGAGCAAAACGCTAAATCCAGATCCATTCGCGCGGCGTAGAAGCAGGGTAAGGTGGCCATTTGTCAGGCACTTTTACCCTGCATTTTTCTTAAATTCGACAGCGTTCCACAGGCCGCCGTCAGCGGCGTTTTTTATTGGGTACCCCCCCACATTTCTTTTCCCATCTTATCAGGATGTGCGGGGTACAATGGGGAAATGAAAATCAGATCAGGATATCTCATCATCCTGTTGTTTGTGACGATCGCTGCATGCAGTCCATCCAATAACCAGGAGCCTACATTACCTGCTCCGCCGACCGCCTCAGCCAGCCACACCTTCACCAGCGTACCTTCTTCCACCGAGACATCCACGTTTGTTCCGCCAACAGAAACGTCCACACCGCTTCCGAGTGAGACGGCAACCCCCAGTCCCCTCCCAGTGGTGGAGAGCTTGAAAGCCAAGGTGACAGCGGACCTCCTGAGCTGCCGCTACGGCCCGGGCGCGGAGTATCTGTACCTGTATGCACTGCGCGCCGGTGCAAATATCCAGCTCATCGGCAGAACGGATGCCAATAACTGGGTCTGGGTGGACGGTAAGAACAAGTGCTGGGTGAATACCAAGTTCCTTGAGATCGCAGGCGATTGGAAGTCGCTGCCTGTGGTTTACCCGGGAATTGCAAAGCTTCCCATTAGTCCCTATTATCGGTCCCCCGCCTGGGCCAATGCCACCCGTAAAGGGAACAGCGTGGAGGTTAATTGGGAGGCCGTACCGATCAGCGCCGGAAAGTACGAGGATGAAAACATGCACCAGTACATCGTCGAGGTCTGGCGCTGCGAACAGGGACAGATCGTCTTTGAAACTCTCGGTACCAGTCTCCCGTACATCACGATTCCCAATGATGAAGCGGGCTGCAGCCAGCCTTCCCATGGAAACGTCTGGCTGCAGGAAAAGCATGGATTTGCGGGCCCGGTCGAAATCCCCTGGCCTGCGCAGTAAGCACGCAAAGCTCCACATTCCATTCCCTACGAAAGTATCTTTCAATGTCCTCCTCGAGTCATGCCAACCATGCACATCCCCTTGTTGCCACCATCGCCTACTATCTCGCCTTCATCATCCTGGGATTGACCACAGCCGCCGCCGGGCCCAGCCTGCTCCGACTGGCGGATCACACGGCCAGCCCTTTGAACATCATCAGCTACATCTTTGTATTGAGCTCATTTGGATATCTGATCGGCTCCTTCTTCGGTGGACGCATCTATGACCGCTTCTCGGCCCATCGATTCATGTCCATGACTCTGGTCGTCATGGCAATCACCTGCTTCTTCATTCCCATCTCACACTCGCTGGCCCTGCTCCTGTTCGCCATGTTTCTCAATGGTCTGGCCGCCAGCATCCTGGATGTGGGCTGTAATACCCTCCTGTTATGGACACATGGAGATCAAGCCGGGCCCTATTTAAATGGACTGCACTTCTTCTTCGGCGTCGGTTCCCTGATCGCGCCGCTGCTCTTTGCCCAGGTCCTGCTGGCGACCGGAGATATCGAGTGGCTCTATTGGTCGTTTGCCGTTGTCTCTGTGCCGATGGCGATCTGGTTCTGGTTCCTGCAGGAGCCCAGGCATGCCGGGCGGGCGGAAGAAGCCAGCAGCAGGATCTTCCCGGGCTGGCCTGTCCTGGTGATGGCTGCGCTGTTCTTCCTGTACGTGGGCCTGGAGCTTGGCTTCGGGAACTGGATCTACACCTACTCGCTCAAGCTCAACCTGGAGAACGAGATCACCGCCGCCCGCCTGGCCGCGGCGTTTTGGGGCGCGTTCACCTTTGGCAGATTGCTCGGCGTCTGGATCTCGACCCGGATGCGCTCCAAGCCGATCCTGTTCATGGATATCATTGGCTGTGCCATCAGCATTGCCATCATCATCGTCGGGCGGCAATCGAGCACTGCCCTGTGGATCGGCACGCTGGGCCTGGGTCTTTCCATGGCATCCATCTTCCCCACCTTGATCATGCTGGCCGGGGAACGAATGGTCATCACCGGCACCATCACCGGCTGGTTCCTGGTCGGCGCCGGCGTGGGGAGCATGCTCCTGCCGTGGCTGATCGGGCAGGTATTTGTCGTGACCGGCCCACAGGCCATGACTACCGTGCTGCTTATCGCGCTGGTAAGCTTCGTCCTGGTGCTTTTGTTCTTTTTGAACATGAAGTTAAAGCCGGCACCAGCCCCCACACCCACTGTGGAATAGTGAAAACATCAAAAATCCCGCCTTCCGGCGGGATTTTTATTGAGGTTATTAAACTCGATATAAATTTTCGTAATAAAACTATTGACTTTTTAAAATAAAAGTTGTAATATGTAATAAATACTCAATCAATTATTAATTTTATTGAATGTGAGTTTGAAAAGGAGAGAAAATGAACGAGTTTGCAATCGAAGCTAGACAACTTGTAAAGAAGTTCCCTGCCCGTCCGGGGACAGGCGACAAGACCGCAGACACCTCCCCCAGGGAAAAGCGAAGACTCTTCCGCAAGAAGCCCCCCAAGGCCACCTTTACCGCTGTCAATGGAGTGGATCTGGAGATCCGGCGCGGCGAGATCTTCGGCCTGCTGGGCCCCAACGGTGCGGGGAAATCGACCACCATCCGCATGTTGTGTACACTTCTTGAACCAACCAGTGGGACAGCCACTGTGAATGGCTTCGATATCGTCAAACAGGCCAATGAGGTCCGCCGCAGCCTGGGAACGGTCCTGGCCGGCGAGCGCAGCATTTACTGGAAATTGACCGGCCGCGAGAACCTGGAATATTTCGCCGCGCTGTACCACATCCCGCCGGCGACTGCCAAAAAGCGCGTCGACGAGCTGATCGAGCGCATGGAGCTCAAGGACCGGTCCAACGAGCTGGTGGAGAAATATTCCACCGGCATGCGCCAGCGGGTTGCCATCTCCAAGGCTCTCCTCGCCCGGCCTCCCATCCTGCTCCTGGATGAGCCCACACTCGGCCTGGACCCCCAGGCGGCCCGCAACCTGCGCGAGCTGATCGCCCAGCTCAAGCAGGAGGGACATACCATCCTGCTGACCACCCATTACATGGAGGAGGCCGACTTGCTTTCCGACCGGATCGGCATTATCGACACCGGCAAGGTCATCGCCCTGGATACCCCCGAAGGCCTCAAGCACCGCATCGACCAGAAGGAGATCATCCGCCTGGAGCTTTCGGGCTGGCATGACGACCTGGCCGACAAGCTCAGGGGCATCTCCGGCATTGAAAACCTGACGACCCACCAGCAGGGCGAAGCCGATCTGTGGGAGGTCAACATGCAGGCCCAGAACAGCCGCATGGCCATCCCACGGATTGTCGAGAACATCAGCGGCAACGGGACGCGCCTGGTCAACATGAATATCGTCAAGCCCTCGCTCGAGGATGTATTCATCCACCTGACCGGCAAGGCTCTGCGGGACTGAGGCAGTCATGACAACCCAACTGATTCCACTAACGAGATCTCTGGGCCGCCCCGGCTTTCTGGCAGACTGGCACGCCCTCATCGCCGTGATGAAACGCGAGTGGGTGATCTTTCTCCGTTACCCGAGCTGGGTCATTTCACTGTTCATCTGGCCGGTCATCTTTCCTCTTTCCTATATCTTCACGGCACATGCCCTCTCCGGGAAGAACGGCATTGGACTGGCGCAGTTCTATTCTCTCACCGGCATCAAGGACTACGCCGGCTACATGGCTATCGGGACCATCATCTGGATGTGGCAGAACGTGGTACTGTGGAATGTCGGCGGCTCGCTGCGCAACGAGCAGATGCGCGGCACGCTCGAGTCGAACTGGCTCTCCCCCACCTGGCGCTTTGCCTATCTGCTGGGCAGCAGCGCGCCGCAGCTTCTCTCCATGTTGATGTTTTTGATGGTTTCCGCGATCGAGTTCGTATTCATCTTTGGTGTGCAGTTTGAAGGCAGCCTGTGGCTGACCCTGCTGGCCATCCTGCTGGCGATCCCTTCCATCTACGGGCTGGGGTTTGCCTTTGCCAGCATCGTGATCAATGTCAAGGAGGCCAATGCATTCGTCTTTCTGGTGCGCGGCATGGTCATGGTCTTCTGCGGGATCACCTACCCGATCAGCGTCCTGCCCGAATGGATGCGGCATGTCTCGGCCTGGCTGCCGCAGACCTACATCATCCATGCTGTGCGGACGGCCGCTCTCTCGAATGAAGGACTGCCCGCCATTGCCTTTGACCTCAAAATGCTGGCCTTGTTTGGCGCCGTGTGGCTGACGCTGGGTTACCTAGCTTTCAACTGGATGGAGCGCCGCGCCCGCCGGACCGGTGCGATAGGACAATATTAGACATGGATACTCCTTCCCTTCTCTACCCTCCGACTTTTGGATCGAAATTTCGGGCCTTCCTGGCGATCGCCCACAAGGACTGGAAGCAGTACTGGCGCTATCCGCTGAATGCCGTTTCCACCGTCTTCCAACCGGTCATCTGGCTGGCGCCGGTGTACTTTATGGGGATGGCCTTCAGCACCAATGGCAAGGCACTCGGCTTCGCCCAGTACAGTGGCACCACCGACTATATGTCCTTTCTGATCGTGGGCGCCATCCTGGGCAACTTTGTCAACGCCGTGTTCTGGGGCATGGGCTATGCCCTCAAAACCGACATGGATGCGGGCGTGATGGAATCCAACTGGCTGACCCCCGTCCCCCGGCTGCTGATCCTGATGGGACGGTCTGTAACCAACCTGACTGTCACCACCATTACCTCGCTGGGCATGCTGCTCATCTGCTATTTTGTCTTTGGCTTTACAGTGACAGGTAATGTGGGACAGGCTCTCCTGGCCATCATCCCCATGCTGATCGCGCTGTATGGATTTGGATTTGCCTTTGCCGGGCTGGTCCTGCTGATGCGCGAGGCCAATACGCTGGTTGACACAAGCTCCTTCATGGTGCAGGTCTTCTCCGGGTCGGATTTTCCCATCAATGTGCTGCCCAAGTGGCTGCTGCCGATCTCCCTCCTGATCCCACTCACCTACGGCCTGGATGCCACAAGAGGACTGCTGCTGAAGACAAACACCATCTTCTCCATCGGCGTCGAGATCGCCCTGCTGTTCGTCTTCATGATTGTCTTCCTCTGGTTTGGCAGCTGGGCATTCCACCGGGTGGAACGAAAGGTCCGTTCCCTGGGGACCTTGGGCCAGCATTAATGGAGAGAGCGATATGGCTACCACAGCAGGAAACAAGATTACAAATGGCAGGCCTGTTCCCAGGCTGTTGATCACAATGGCAGTCTCTGCCCCGATTATCTTTTTGGTCGTGGTGTTCCTCAGTTGATCCATCCCTCGAAAGGAGAAAGCTCATGTATAACGATCACTTGTCTCACGAAGAAGCCCAGATGCTGATCGAAGAGCGCACGAAAGAAGCGGAGATCTACAACCGGCAGAAACAACTTGGATTCGGCGACTCGCAGGCTGCGCGTTGGGCTTTTCTGCTCCTTGTCATCGTCGCCCTGGTAGGCATTGGTCTGCTGCTATAACGTCTCAACATCCTGACTGGGACCAAAGTGGGAGAGTCAGCCTCTACTCAAAATAGAACAGATGTGCAATAATTAATACTCTTCCCACACGAAAGGAGTCGAATGCTTAGCCGGCTGAATAAGATTTATCAGGAGTTTCCACGCCTGTTCTGGGTCGTGGTCGGTGTCAGTTTCATCGACCGGATCGGTGGCACGCTGCTCTTCCCGTTCTTTGCACTCTACATCACCCAGAAGTTCAACGTCGGCATGACTCAGGCGGGCATCCTGCTCGGGATTTCCTCCCTCTTCGGGTTGATTGGCAGCGCCCTCGGCGGCGCGCTGACCGATAAATTTGGACGAAAAAAGCTGATCATCTTCGGCCTGGTCTTCAGTGCCATTAGCACGTTGACTTTTGGCCTGGTCAAGCAGCTCTACATGCTGTACCCGCTGATGATTGTCGTCGGCCTGCTCTCCAATATTGCCGGCCCGGCCCACGACGCCATGATCGCCGATATCCTTCCGGAGAAGCAAAGGCAGGAGGGCTTTGGCATCCTGCGCGTGGTCGGCAACCTGGCCTGGATCATCGGGCCGACCATCGGCGGCGTGGTGGCAAACATCAATTTCTTTTACCTGTTCGTGATCGATTCGGTCATCAGTTGTCTGATTGCCGCGATCGTCTTCCGCATCATTCCCGAGACCAAGCCCCAGCCGCATGCCCACGCCGAAGACCAAACCTTCTGGCAGACCGTGGGCGGGTATCGGGTGGCGCTCAAGGACTTTGCCTTCATGGCCTTCATTGTGGCAGGCATGCTGATGCTGGTCGTATACCAGCAGATGTACAGTTCCCTGTCTGTGTATTTGCGGGACAACCATGGCATCAATCCAAGCGGCTACGGTTTCCTGATGACGACCAGTGCCATTACGGTCGTGCTCTTCCAGTTCTCGGTATCCCGGTTCATCAAATATCGTCCGCCCTTCCTGATGATGGCGATCGGGACGGTCTTCTACATGATCGGGTTTGCCCTGTTTGGGGTGGTGACCACATACGTTTTGTTTGCCCTGAACATCGTGATCATCACCATCGGCGAAATGATTGTGGTCCCCGTGAGCCAGTCACTTGCCGCCAACTTCGCCCCGGAGGAGATGCGCGGGCGCTATATGGCGGTCTTTGGCCTGACCTGGGCCATTCCCTCCACGATCGGTCCCGGCGCGGCCGGGTATATCCTGGATAACTACAACCCCAACTGGCTCTGGTTCATCGGCGGCGCCCTGTGCGGGCTGTCCGTGATCGCCTATTACGCGCTGCACCTGCGCCTGGGAACAAAACCCCAGTTCGCACCCGCCCAAAAGGAGACGCTACCGATGGGAGCGACCACCGATTAATAAAACATCGGGCAATCCAGGCGGTTAAAGAGAAAAACATAACGCAACCCGAATTTAATCGTTCGTTATTGGCCACCGATAAACATTGAAAGAGCCGACCCACTATCCGGGTCGGCTCCTCTTTTTCACTGTTAAATGTGCATCGCCAAAGATGGCTCACCACGGAGACACCACACTCCCCGGCATCTTTCAGCCGGGGCAGGTGAGGCACAGAGCATTTCATTTTTTCTCAGTGTCTCCGTGACTGTGTGGTTCATTCCTTAGGTTTGTGGGGAATCAGGTTTTCTGTAATTACAGGTGGAATCCAACGAAAGCCATCACGACCGGCGCAGGAAAAGATGGAACGGTCCCAATCGGAAAGCCAAATATAATAGAAGAGTTAAATGGATGAGCTATGAAAAAACACTGGCCTCTTGTTCTTCTCGTACTGGTCAATTTAATCATCGGTCTGATCACCCTGCCCGGCTACGGTGAGAGCACCGACGAGCTCTCGCAAAGTTCCTACGCGGAAAGAACGATTCAGGCAGTTAAAACCCTGGCACAGAGCGGAAAATTTTCTGCCTATTTTACTGAAGAGGAGCCCAAACAGGGAAGTCACGGCCCTGCTTTTATTATGGTTGTGGTGATGCTGCGGAATCTCTTTCTGCCGGATGGTACTCGCATTGAAAGCCTGCAATTCATCCACTTCCTTTACTTTTTGATGTTCGAGGTGGGGGTCGTGTCAATATACTTTCTGGCGCTGCGCTGGGTCCACCAAACGGCTGCATTTGGAACAGCACTGCTTTTCAGTACGCAGCCCATCTTATACGGCCATGCTTTTATAAATCCCAAAGACGTCGTATTTATGTCATTGCTCACCGCCAGTGCAGCGCTCGGATTCTGGATGTTGGATCGCGGCGACGAGCGATTTCGCTCGAGCGGCAGCCGTTTGTGGGGTGGTGTTCGATCCTTTTTTAGACAATTCCTCTATGGAGAGGTCTGGCTGGCAGGAATATTACTGGGGTTCACGAGTGCCATCCGAGTTGCAGCGCCGCTGGTCGGGGTGGTTCTCCTGGCGTATATTCTTCTCTCTCGAAAATGGAACCTGCTGCCGCGTTTTTTAGCTTATGGCTTGATCGCTTTTTGCTTCATGATCCTATTCTGGCCTTACCTGTGGCCGGAACCGTTTGGACGGCTGGCAGGCAGCATCCTGAATAGCGCACAATATCCGGACGTGCACATCACGCTGTTCAAAGGCATCCTGGTTGAGTCAAAGAACGTCCCCATTTCCTATTTACCCATATTACTAGCGGTGCAGTTAACGGAGCCCGTGCTGCTCCTGCTGTTCGTGGGCGCGGTCATTGGCTTGAAAAGGCGTCCCTGGGATCTGATCGCCCTGGTCGCGATCTGGTTTGTCCTGCCTGCAGTGGCGGTCCTCCTCAAGCAAGTGAGTTTGTATGACAATCTACGCCAGGTCTTTTTCATCCTTCCTCCACTTTTTCTCCTGGCTGCCCTGGGCCTCGACTGGCTGTTATCACTGACTCACCGTCGTGTGATCCATCTGGCGATCCTGTTTCTGATCGTCCTGCCCGGGCTGTATGCAGATATCAGGCTCTATCCCTATCAATATGTATATTACAACAACCTGGTGGGAGGCCTGCCTGGCGCCTACCGCACCTTCGAGCTGGACTATTGGGACCTGGCATTCAAGGAAGCGCAGTCCTTCCTCAACCAGACCGCCGAACCAAATGCAGATATATACGTGGGTGATTCAAAACCCAGCGCCCAGACTTTTGCCCGGCCCGATCTGGTCTTTAACGCGCTGGGATCCAGGAACAGAAAAAATTATGATTACATTATCGTCACGACAGCCCAAAATTCGGATGAGAGGTATTCCGAGTTCCCAACAGTATTTGCTGTCGAACGGGATGGTGTGCCATTAATTCTAGTGAAAAAAACGCATTAGTGCAGGCCAGGGCCATAGTCTGGATAAATTAAAACGGGAGACTCCCTTGCCAGGAGTCTCCCGTTTATTTGTGCAATCAGCCGCTCGACAGGAATGGGCTAATGGTGATGCCCATCCTGGTGAACGTGCCCATGTTCAAGCTCTTCAGCGGTCGGCTCGCGCAGGTCCACCACCTTGACGTTGAAATGGAGCTCATCGCCTGCCAGAGGGTGATTGAAGTTCAGGGTTACAGTGTCGTCATCGATGGCCTCGACGCGCGCATATCGCGATTGGCCGGTGTCATCCCTGACGGTCAGTTCCAGGCCCTCCTCCAGCGGCATATCCTTGGGGAACTGGTCGCGCGGCACGTTCATGAAAGCATCATCGTCGAACTCACCGTAGGCATCGGTAGGCTGGATGACCACATCCTTGCTCTCCCCCACCTTCATTCCCATCATCTCACGCTCGAGACCCGAGATGATATTTCCATACCCAACCAGAAATTGCAATGGATCCTGTCCTTCGGAGGAGTCAATTTTCTCGCCATCCACATGCAATGTATATTCCATTGAGACAACAACATCGTTTTGAACTGAGTCTTTGCTCATTTTCTTTCCTTTCGAACAATCAATTTGATTTTTTGGGCCAAGAGTCCGTACATTGTAATCGCTTTCCCGGGCCCGGCCGGTCGTTGTTTATAAAGTGTTAATACCTGCCATTAATCGCTTTATAATGGAAGTATGCATTATGACCTCTGCCTGCCCTGGTACTGGGAATACGATATCGACTTCGTCCAGATGATCGAGAGGGCCTGCAATGAAACGGGATTGACCCTCTGGCAGATCACCCCCGACAACCTGCTGGAATCCATCAACTCGCTCTACAGGGGTGAAAGCTCCTTCTGGGCGATCCTGGATCGCTCCCAGTATGACTCACGCTTTGAGCCGATCCATCGCTGGTCACGCGAGTATAACGTTCTGCGCCTCAATCCTGCTGAAGTTTCCAAGTGGTCGGAGGACAAGGCCACCATGCACCTGGAGCTGATCACAGCCGGGATTCATACCCCTCATACCATCCTTCTGCCTCCCTTTATCGAGCAGCCCGTCATCCCCGATCTGGATCTGGCGCCCCTTGGTGGCCAGTTCGTCATCAAGCCTTCGAACGAGGGAGGCAGCTCTGGTGTGATCCTGGGCGCGTTTTCCATGGACCAGGTCCTGCGCGCCCGCATGGAGTTCCCGGAGCAGAAATATCTCATCCAGGAGACCGTCCTCCCACGCACCATCCATGGGCAGCCGGCCTGGTTCCGGGTCTTTTACGCGGTCGGCATGACATATCCCTGCTGGTGGCACCCGCTCTCGCACGTGTTCTCGGTGGTGACCGCACAGGACGAGAACAAATATGAGCTGACGCCCCTGCACGACATCACCCGGAAGATCGCCTCCCTCTGCAGACTGGACTGGTTCTCCACCGAGATCGCCCTCACCCTCGAAAACTTTGTCGTGGTGGACTACGTCAACGATGGCATCGATACCCGCATCCAGTCCAAGGCCGTGGATGGTGTGCCGGACGAGGTGATGCAGGGCATCGCCTATCAGCTGGTAAAAAAAGTAAGCCTGGCAAAGGCTTCCCAAAATTCTTCATAATCAAAACAAACGAACTTGCGAAGGTTTTCTCCCTGCAGCCTTGAACCGAAGAAACGAACCTTCATGAGGCAGATATGAGAAGGAGGACCATGACCAAGCCACGCGCCCGTGATCTGGGCATCCCGTTTGAAGGCACGCCCGGGGAATACAATGCCATTACCGACGTCGCAGGTGTGACCGTTGGATATGCCACGGTGATCGAAAACGACTCCGCACGGACGGGGGTGACCATCATCCACCCGCGCGGCCGGGATGACCACGATCCTGCTTTTGCAGGCTGGTTCCCTTTCAATGGGAACGGCGAAATGACCGGCTCCGCCTGGGTGGAGGAGGGCGGCTTTCTCGAAGGTCCCATCGGGATCACGAACACACACAGCGTGGGAATTGTCCGCGATACGATCATCCAATGGCAGGTGGAACACAGCCATATCTTCCAGGGCTGGTCCTGCCCGCTGGTCGCGGAAACCGCCGACGGCTGGCTGAACGACATCAACGCATTTTTCGTCAAGCCCGAACATGTGCTGCACGCATTGAACTCGGCAGGATCAGGCCCGATCGAGGAGGGAAACGTCGGCGGTGGGACCGGCATGCTGTGCTATGAGTTCAAAGGCGGCACCGGGACATCTTCGCGCAAGCTGCCTGAAAAATTCGGCGGCTGGACGGTCGGTGCCCTGGCCCAGACGAATTTCGGACGGCGCTTCCAGCTGACGATTGCAGGGGTGCCCGTGGGACAGCATCTCAAGCAGGACAGCGTCCTGACAAGTGGGGAAAACCCCTTCAAGCAGGACGATGGCTCCCTGATCGTGATCCTCGCCACCGACGCGCCGCTCCTCCCCCACCAGCTCAAGCGGCTCGCCAAACGCGCCTCCCTTGGCATGGCCCGGACCGGCTCCCTCGGCGGCAATGGGTCCGGAGATATCTTCCTGGCCTTTTCCACTGCCAACCCCAATGCGGCGCTGGGGGATAAAGACGGTCTGGCTTCGATACAGGCGCTGAGCAATAACTTCATCGATCCCCTGCTGATGTCATCGGTGTACGCAACTGAGGAGGCGATCGTCAATTCCATGATCGCGGCTGAAGATATGACGGGATACCGGGGCGTCAGTGCAAAGGCGCTGCCGCATGAGAAATTAAGGGAAATTATGAAGCAGTACAATAGAATACGGTAGGCCTTCAGATTGACTGTCCACTACCTGCTGCTTTCTGTATTCTGCCCAAGGCTGCTGTTCGGAGCAAGCTTCACAGTTCGCTTTTTCAGAGTGAAGATAGGGTGCTTCCACGATACAGAATGTTCAATTTAATCCTGCTATAAACAAGACCATCTAGAATAAGCAATTCGTTCACCAACCAAAGGATATCAAAATGGCCAAAAAACCTGTCAGGGCTAGGAAAGCACCGTCGCTGTTGTCGAACCGAAAGATACAGATCTATGCAGGTGTGGTGATCGTTGGGCTGGTTGTCTTTGGATTGATCGTTCCCTTCACTGCCATGCAGTTTGAAAATCACAACTCGTTTTGCGCCTCCTGTCACACAGAAGGAGAGCAGACATTCTACGATCGCTCCATTGCCTCTGCCCCCGTGGACCTGGCCAGCATCCATGATATCAAGGGCCAGGCTCGCTGCATCGACTGCCACACGGGGCCTGGCATCGTCGGCCGCTATGGTGGACTGATGGCCGGATCGACAGACCTGATCTCATTCTTCAGCGGTCACTACCCGCAGCCGGCCGCCCTGGAAGAGCCGTACCCGGATGCGAACTGTCTAAAGTGCCATGCTGACATTTCCCAAAAACAGGACTTCAACAATCATTTCCATGTATTTCTGCCGCGCTGGCAGGCGCTCGACAAGAACGCAGCCACCTGTGTCAGCTGCCATCTCAGCCATGATAAAAGCGGGGATGCGAAAATTGCCTTTCTGAACGAGCAGACGACCGTGGCTGTCTGCCAGAAATGCCATTCTGCCGTCGGCTCTGGATAACCCCCATCGCCATGGATCTTTACTGGGCCGGCTCCAGGGCCGGCTGCGGCTTATCGCGCGGCGTGGAAAAGAATCCGGCCGGGAGCTCGATCGCCGATGGGGGCTGTAAGCCTTGGGAACCGTCCACGGGCATGAAGTACAGCTCGATGGCTGTGTCACCCGACTTTTGAAAGGCGAAAAAGATGTATTTGCCGTCCGGGCTCCAGCGCGCATCCCGGTAACAGCACTCGCCGTTGATGGGATTCAGCGTGGTGGCCTTCTTCGTCTGGCTGTCATACAGGTATAGGTTCCCAAACCCATCGTTGCGGATCGCATCATTCAACAAAAACTGGTGTTTACCGTCCCAATCGTAACTGGCGATCCGCCGGGTGCTGTCGCTCTCATAGTTAATGTGCACCCCGGGGATCCTGTCCAGGCGCACCAGGCCGTTGGTGTCGCAATTGGGGATATCCACATTGACCAGGAAGATCTGGTCCGAGTTCACGAGCTGGG
>JBLMZU010000705.1:0-3464 GCA_050258995.1 Bacteroidota bacterium | reverse complement strand
GGCGCGCCGCATCACTGCCACCAAGTCCCTTTTCCGCTGGCTGCACCAGTACGGCGTGCTGGTCGTGGACCCGGCGGAGAAGGTTGCCCAGCGCTCCGCGATCAGTCCCCTCCCCATCGTGCTGACACCCGATGAGCATGACGCAGTCCTGCTTGCCGCCGATCGGCACCGCCGGGACCGGAAGCCCGATGCTCGTCCCTACGCGCTGGTCTATCTGCTTTTGACGACCGGGATCAAGAAAAGCGAGACGCTGGGGATCAACCTGGAACACATCGAGCTGGACGCGCCCAATGGTCCGCAGGTATTCATCAAATATGCCAGCCCGGCCAACCGCTACAAGGAGCGCAAGCTGCCTCTGGCCGAGGACTGGGTCCCGGCCTATGAGGAGTACCTGTCCCAGTACTCGCCGACCGAGAAGCTTTTCCCATGGTCACCGCGGCGGCTGGAGTATCTGCTCGAGGATATCGGCAATGAGGCCGGCCTGACCAAGCATCTCTCCTTTGACATGTGCCGCTGGACGTTCGCGCTGAACGATTTCCGGGCCGGTGAGGAACCGGATAAGATCCGCCAGAAACTGGGCGTATCCAAGATCCAGTGGCGGGAGCTGTTTATCAAATTGAAGCAATTGGCGGGAAGCAGGGAATAGAGAGCAGGTAAATGGAGGTTTGAGAAAGCGATATTGAGCTGGCTTTCGTTTCTCCCGCAGTACACCTGCGGGAGATTTTTTATCAGCCTCTCGTCATCGAAAAATATAAAACTTGGCGCGTCGTTTCCTGTAGACGGAAGGGATGGGCGGGACGATAGCCAGGAACCCAGGCCACTTTTTCTTCCACACACAACAGGGGCCAGCGATCGCGTGCCCGCTGTGGAAGTTTGACATTAATGAAGAAATCCGAGAGCTTTATCGCGTGACCATCCAGGCCGAGCGGCTCGAAGCGGTCACCATCCTGGCGGACGCGCAGCTCGAGCGCATCCGGGACCATACTCGCATCCAGCCAGACCTGGAACGGGTCGTCGTTTGCCTGGGCCTGCTCCACGGCCAGGGAGGGAAGAGTCCAGCGCTCGCAATTTAACCTCCAGCTGCCCGAGAGGGAGACGCTGCCAGGCACCTGCAGGGAAAGAGTAGTGACCCCATCGGGCATCTGCGGCCAGCGCTCGATGGGCAGCGTGGCGTCACTGACCACCAGATAGGTCAGAGGACCCTCACGAAGGAGATGTAGATCGTTGGGCAGATCCGTGCGTGACCCCAGATGGGAGCTGGTGATAAACTTTGCAGCGCGCTCCAGGGTGGCATAGTTGATGTCCATCGCGTCGGGGTGGAGGTGCTCGATCGCCCGACGAACCAGATTCCGCTGCAGTCCGACCGAGAGTCTGGCGAACGAACTCGATGCAAAAGCAATGAAATCCGAGCTCTCCTGTGGGACGCACTGCTTCCAGGCCTCGTCCAGCGCGGCGGAGATGATCTCGTAATCAGCAGCCAGGGACCGTGAGGTACGCCATAGCACTTCACGAACGCGGGGGTTGTAGGACTCGAGCGTGGGGATCAACAGGTGGCGCAGGCGGTTGCGAAAGAAATCCATCGAGGCATTGCTCGGGTCGTGCCGGGGTCGAAAGCCATTGGCCGCGCAGTAAACGACCGTCTCCTCGCGCCACAGATCCAGCAGCGGGCGGACGATGGGGATCTGCGGGTCGAACATTTTGATGACTGTCCGGTAGTTCATCCCCTTGAGGCCGGCGAGACCGGCACCGCGAATAAAGTGCATGAGCACCGTTTCGACCTGGTCGTCGGCCGTGTGCCCCACCGCCACGGCCTGGGCCTGGAAATGGCGGGCCTGCTCCATCAGAAAGCCGTAGCGCAGGAGGCGGGCAGCTTCCTCGATGGAAAGTTTTCTCGATTCAGCATACTCGCGGACATCCCCACTCCCGATCACGGAGGCAATGTTGAGGCGCGCGGCGGTCTGCTCCACAATATTGGCGTCCGTGTCCGAATCGGGACGCAGCTTGTGGTTGAAGTGCGCCACGATGATCGGGTAGCCAGCCTTGCGCAGGACATCCAACAGGCAGAGACTATCCGGTCCGCCGGAGACGCCGGCAACGATCGGCTTTTCGCGCGTCAGGCCGCATTTTTCGCTGAGGATGGATGTAATGTTTTCGAGCATGGATTACATCTGTCGTTGCAAGGGCAGAGCCCGAAGCAATCCCCGTGCAATTGTGTAACCCTGGTTGCCGGGAGATTGTTTCATCGCAAATTGCGTTCCTCGCAACGGCAGGATTAAATCTGGTACAACTCCACCAGCACGCCACCTGTGCTTTCAGGATGAATGAAAGCGTACTTCTTCCCATCGGCAGCCAGGCGCGGTTCTTCGTTGATCAGACGAATCCCTTTCGACCGCAGCTGGGCCATCATGCCGTCGATATCGTCCACTTCGAGGCAAAGATGATGCATGCCCGGACCGCGCTTGGCAAGATATTTGGCAATACCGGACTCTTCGCTGGTGGGCCTGACAAGCTCCACTTCCGCGCCGGGCAGAGGCAGGAAGGCGACCTGCGATTTCTCGGCAGGCACATCACGCAGCTCGTGCAGGTCGATCCCCAGGGCATCGCGCCAGAAGGAGAGCGCCCTGTCCATGTCGTCCACGACCACGGCAACGTGATTGATTTGTTTGATCTGAGGCATACTGCCACTCCATTGGTATGAATTTGGGGCGAGCGGTGTTGATTATAGTCGCTTCTTGATATACAATTCAGGCTGGATCAACCAGACCAATGTTCAACCTTCCCTTACCTGTCCGCCGAGTGGCAATTCTGATCGGCATTCTCATACTGGCCTTTATTGTGCTGGAGTTCAATCGCCGGCTGGAGGAGCTCAATACGCTCAACAACCAGTACGGGCTGATGCAGGCCCAGGCCACCCAGGAAATTCAAACCCAGGCCGCGCTCAATACCCAGGTCGCTTATGCAGGCTCGGACAGTGCCGTGGAGGAATGGGCACGCGTCGACGGTCATTACGTCCGGGATGGCGATCTGCCCGTGGTGCCGATCCCGCAGCCGGGCGCGCCGCCTGTCGAAGCGAGCACGCCCGTCCCCACCCCGACGCCCGTGCAAAACTGGCAGGTCTGGTGGGAACTGTTCTTCGGCAAATAAACTCCCCAGGAATCCCTTCATGCAAAAGAATATGACATCCTCCCTCCGCGTAGCGGATCGGCTTCGCCTGTTCCCGGATTCGACCTCCATCGAAAGCGACTCGCTCACGATCGCGGGACACGACCTCGCATCACTCGCAGACCGCTACGGGACTCCGTTATACATTTACGACCGCGCCACGATGGATGCGGCCCTGGCAGAGTACCAATCCGCTTTCCAGGAATATTATCCGGCCTCGGCACGGATCACCTACGCCGGCAAGGCTTTTCTTTGCAAGGCTGTCGCCGAATGGACCCAGGCACATGGCCTGCTCGTGGACT
>JBLMZU010000704.1:0-4277 GCA_050258995.1 Bacteroidota bacterium | reverse complement strand
ACCCATCTCTGTGATCCAATTTTCGCCGCTGCCCACGATTGCCTGCGCCAACCCCTTTTTGGATTCGATCATGTCGTCGATCATCTCTTCTAGCGTTCCCGTCGTGACGAATTTATGGACCTGTACATTGCGTTTCTGACCAATGCGGAAGGCGCGGTCAGTCGCCTGGTCTTCGACGGCGGGATTCCACCAGCGATCGAAGTGGAAGACATGGTTGGCGCGCGTCAAGTTCAAGCCCGTGCCGCCTGCCTTCAACGACAGAATGAAAACAGGCGGCGCGTGTTTATCCTCCTGGAATCGTTTCACCATCTGGTCGCGTAGCCTGGTAGGTGTCCCGCCGTGTAAAAATTGCGTCCCTGCGCCAAAGGCACGCGGCACATATTCAGCCAGCATCCCGCCCATCTCTGCAAATTGGGTGAAGATCAAGGCGCGATCATTGTCCGCCAGCACTTCCTCTAGTAGCTCACCCAGGCGTTCCAGCTTTCCGCTGCGCTCAGCCAGTGAAACTTCGGCGCCGTTCCTGCCGTTTTGGTGTAAATATTGTACAGGATGATTGCAAATCTGCTTCAACTGCATCATCATGCTCAACACCAGCCCGCGCCGCTTGATCCCTTCCTCTTCCTCGATCTGTTTCATCACATCCTGCACCACAGCTTCGTACAACGTTGCCTGTTCCTCGGTCAGAGTGCAATACACCTTTGTTTCCACCTTATCAGGCAGGTCGGTGATCACCCGCGGGTCCGTTTTGACGCGCCGCAGAATGAATGGCGCGGTCAACTGCTTCAACTGCCTGGTCGCCTCTTCATCGTGGTACCGCTCGATCGGCATGGCGAAATTTTCGCGGAACGACTTGCGCGTGCCAAGATACCCCGGATTCAAAAAATGCATGATAGACCACAACTCAGACAGCCGATTTTCCACGGGCGTTCCGGTCAGTGCGATGCGGAACTCCGCCTCGATTTTGCGGATTGCCTGCGTCTGCTTCGCTTCAGGATTCTTGATGTTCTGCGCCTCATCCAAAATCACTGCCAGCCAGCGGAGGGATTGGATGGATTCCGCGTCCAGCCGGGCGATGGGATAACTGGTCAGCACCACATCCTGACCCATGAACGGCTCCCTCATGTCTTCGCCCCTCAGCCTGCTTGCTCCTCGATGGACATACGTTTTTAACCCGGGCGCGAATTTGCCAATCTCCCGCTCCCAGTTTGTGACCACCGACGTGGGTGCGATCAGCAGTACGGGTGCGGACAATTTCTTCTTCATTCCCTTCTCGCGCAATAGTAGTGAAATCGTTTGGATGGTCTTGCCCAGGCCCATGTCATCTGCGAGACACGCGCCCAGTCTCCACTTGCGCAGGAATGCCAGCCACGAATAGCCATAAAGTTGGTAGGGACGCAATTGACCTTTCAAACTATTGGGCTGCTGGAGCTGCTCCAGCTTTTCGGACTGCGTGAATTTTTCGAGCCACTCCGCCAGCCAGCCATCAGTCTCGACCTCGTCAATGGGCAGTCCATCGGTGGTAGTTTCTCCGCCGAGTCCCAATTTCATTGCTTCGAGCAGCCCCATCTCTCCTTCAAGTTGGTGCTTCTCCCAAAATTTGATTGCTGCTTCGATTTGCTCCGCGTCGAGTGTGACCCATTGCCCGCGTATCTGCACGAGCGGTGACTTCAATTTTGCAAGTGCCTTGAATTCTGCTTCGCTCAACTCGGTTTCACCCAGTGACAACTTCCATTGATAGCTGACCAGATTTTCCATGGACATTCGGCTTTTGGCATTGGCGTCACTACCCTTGGATTTCATCTTCACTTTCACGCCGAGCCGCGCACCCTTCTTGTTCCACCACGGCGGGACAAGAATCCCAAACCCCGCGCCTTCCAGCAAGGGCGCAGTCTCCCGCAAAAAGGTATACGCGCCGTTCGTGTCGACAGCCAGTGCGGTGGGGAGCTTGCTTTTCAGGCTTTCGGTGACAGGCGGGAACAATCTCGCGGCATAACCCAATCCTGCCAGTAGTTTTTCCTGCGGCTGTTCAAAGCGATGACCCAGATGGGTCAGCGCGCCTCTGGTCTTTTTCCAGACTTCCCCGGCAGGGATCAGTAAACTGGGATCATCCTTCGCTTGAATGAGATAATGCAAATACCATGGTTGCTTCTGCAACACGGGTGCTTCCAGGCGAAATGCAATTCGGAAGGTTGCATCTCCCGCGACGTGCAGGTTCCTCATCCAGGCGCGGTGACTGGCGACCAGACTTTGCGCCTGTGCCTCCGAGAGTTTGACCACGGCTTTCTCGCTGAACAGTGCTTCCATCCAGCGATGCGCAGGCGAATCGTCATGGTAAAACTTTGGTGCGGCAGATTTTCCCCATTCACCTGCAAGCGCGTCGCAGAAGGTGTTCAGGAAACTATTCAATAAATATTTCGGCGAGACTTCATCGAGTGTAGCGCGGCACACAGCTGGCATGGCGTTTTCCAGTTGTTTCAACCTTGCTGCGTCTTTAGGTGAGTCAAGCACGGGCAGCCAGCGGGCAAGGTACCCTTTTTCTTCATTTACGATAACGGGAACAAGTTTGTGCGCCGCCAAAGTTTCCAGGGCCAAAGCTGAGACCATGCTCCAGTAACGGAGGTCAGGCGCGGGCACGAAGGAAGCGGTTGGGTCAGACTGAGAGGCAGAATATGCCAGCAGGGACAGGATGGCTTTTTCGGGCTGGACCCAGATCCCATTCACAAGAAAAGTGGAAAGTTTTGGATTTTTGGAATCCAAATTCCAGTTGTGGATGAGCTGCGGCGAGGGCAGGGGAGTATCTTTGACAGCTGGCAGGCGCAGAGCAATGGACCTGGATGCGCCATCAAGATCAAGCAGGTGCCTGAGCGTGCCGGTATCCGCGCAAAACGGGTGCGGGCGGGAGACCGACTTTTTCGTTGAGCGCATTTGTCTCGGCGCGGGGCCATCGGATGTTTCCAGCCAGAACAGAACTCCGCCCGCGCGCTTGGATGTTTCCGGTGGTTGAAAATGGGTGTGCAGGATATTCATGGACAGCATTATGATACACTATTCGCAGCATGGGGAGTAGAGAAGGCTGGCAAACGGGCAAACCTTTTGATAAAAGGAGTATGTATGTCCACTACGAAAACAATCTACCAAATGAAGGTTACCCTGATCGGTTCGAAGCCGCCGATTTGGCGCAGGTTCCTGGTTGAGGATACCGTCACACTGGGTAAGCTGCACGAGATTCTGCAGATCGTCATGGGCTGGACGAACAGTCACCTGCACCATTTCATCATTGACGGTGAGTTCTACGGCATGCCTTCGGATGATGATTTTGGGGATATGATGACAAAAGATGAAACCCGCTTCAAATTAAATCAATTCGACAGCGGCAAAGGATTCAAGTTTGGCTATGAATATGATTTCGGAGACAGCTGGGAACATGACCTGGTCATTGAAAAAATTCTGACGGCCGAAAAGGGAGGGCGGTATCCGACTTGTATTGCAGGAAAACGCGCCTGCCCACCCGAAGATGTGGGTGGCATCTGGGGCTACGTAGATTTCCTGAAAGCCATCTCCGATCCAAAGCATCCTGAACACGCTGAAATGAGGGAATGGATTGGCAGCGATTTCGATCCCGAGCGCTTCAACCTCAATGCGGTAAACGCGGGCTTGCATCACCCTCTCTGGGCAAACATGGACGAACAGGGTCATGATGAACTGGCCCTGTCGCCAGGCGGGCAGGTACTTGAAAGAATCGCTAACTGGGCCAGTGGGCTAGATGAGAAACAAATCACCTTAATCGACACGCTGGCTCTGCGACGGGATACGGTGACGCTTCTGACCTACTTCAAAGAGAACCGCCCGGTTGGCACGCAATCCACGGGCAACCTGCCGCTGAAAGCCGTGAGGGAGGTCTGCGCTCAATTCGTCAACCCGCCCGTTCTCGATGAAAAAATTGGCGGCAAGGTTTATAAATTGCGAAGCGAGGAGGATGTCTTTGGGTTGTTTTATCTTCACATGCTTGCCAACACTGGCGGGCTGGTTACAGGTGGGCAGGCGCGTGCCTGGAGATTAACATCAAGTGGCGAAGCTTTTTTGAACGCAGCACCCCCGCTTCAGCTCGGTTATATGCTAGATGTTTGGTGGAATTACGAAGATTGGCGGATCGCCTTTCCGGTCTCAGGTCTGACTCAGGGCTTGCCGGTTGATTTCAGAAAGGTCATTCTCAAGCGTCTGTTGAAATTACCGGTGGGCGAGTCAACAACCTATGAACCGTTCGCCGATGAATTGAT
>JBLMZU010000703.1:0-5474 GCA_050258995.1 Bacteroidota bacterium | reverse complement strand
GGTATACACCGTGCACGTCCAGTAGTCCCGGTGATGCTTGCGGATGGTGGTGGAGACCGCCTTTTGCAGATTGAAGGCCGGCAGGGCCGGGACCTCCGGCGGGAAATAATCGTTGGACGTCCCCTCGCCGCGGATGGCGGCGATCGGCAGGATCAGGTCGCCGAGGTTGTTCTTTTTCTTGAGCCCGCCGCACTTCCCGAGCAGCAGGCAGGCCTTGGGCTTGACCGCCCCCAGCAGGTCCATGACCGTGGCGGCGTTCGGGCTGCCCATCCCGAAGTTGATCAGGGTGATGCCCTCGGCGGTGACGTTGGGCATGGGCTTCTCATCGCCGCGGATCGGGACGTTGTACCAGGCCGAGAACATGTGCAGGTAGTCCTCGAAGTTGACCAGCAAAATGTATTTGCCAAAGTCCTTGAGCGGCGTATCGGTGTAGCGCGGCAGCCAGTTGTTGACGATCTCTTCCTTGGTTTTCATGTGACCTCGCAGGGTGTATGCTTGAAGGAATCTTCAGGGCCAATCTTACTGCATGTTCTCGCACCGTCGCGAGCCAAACCTGCCATCTGGCAACCCCATGGGAAGTCACATCAAAAAGGACGCTGAGGCACAGAAGCGTCCCAACGTCCTTTGATCGATGGTCCTGGACGATTATGCCGCGGCCGGGATGATGCCCACCTGCTGCAACAGGCCCAGCACGTCGAGGTTGAGCCAGGCTTCGGCGATGCGGCTGCCCTCGAAGCGGAAGATGATGATCCCGGTGACGGCCACTGCCTTGCCGGAGGCGGGCACGCCCATCAGGGGACCATTCTGGTGGCCGGTGGCCTGAAAGCGCCAGGCCACCCGGTCTCCCTCGGCGACCAGGTCGTCGACGGTGAACTGCAGATCGGGGATGGCGGCGAGGTACCCGGCATGGAATTGTTTGAGGGCCTCGCTGCTGGTCACCGTTTCAGGCCCTGTTTCGTGCTGGTAGAAATCCGGTGTGAAGAGCTGGTCGATCAAGGCGGCATTGCCCTTGTTCCAGCCTTCCTCCACCCAGCGGCGTACGATCGATTTGTTCTGTTCTGTGGACATGGTTCATCTCCTTATCTAAATTTGATCCTGACCCCACTATACGCCGATGGGAGAGTCAAAACATCGGGTGAACCCCTGATTTTCCCCCGGCCCTGTCATGGCCACAGCAGGCAGGGCCGGGCAGCTACAGGAGCTGATGCTCCATGGCAAACAGGGTGGCGCCCACCCGGGTCGAGACGTCGATCTTGGTGTAGATGTGCTGGATGTGACTCTCGACCGTCTTTTCCGAAATGACCAGCGCTGCCGCCATCTGTTTGACCGTCAGCCCGCGCGCCAGCAGGCGCAGGACATCCACTTCGCGTTTGCTCAGGCCGGCCGTTGTTTTCCTGCGCGCCGGGTGGACCTTGTGCCCCGCCGCTGCAAGGACGTGGTCGACGGCCTGGCCGTCCAGTCTGCCATCCTGGACCAGCCTGCGTACTTCCGCCGCCGCCGCGTCGGGCGTCAGGGCAGGGCGATGCGGGCGCGCTTCGGTCAGCGAGTGATAGACATCCGCGGCGCAAAGAATGCGCGCCGCCAGGGATTGATTGCCCGCGGGCAGGCCGCGATGATAGCCGCTGCCATCCAGGCGCTCGTGGTGCAGGGAGGCCAGCGTGCCCAGCCTGGCCAGCGCCGGCGTGCGGGCGAAGATGCGCTCGACGTAATAGGTATGCAGGCGGACGCGCTCCCACTCTCGCTCGGTCAATGAGGTGGATTTCTCCCAAATGGAGGACGAGATGCCCGTGCGGCCCAGCTCCTTGACCAGCGCCGCCCGCCAGACGGTCCTGACCGCCTCGTCGGGCAGTCCGCTGGCACGCGCCGCCGCGGCTGCCAGGTCGGCCACACCGCTGGAGTGCGTCAATGTGTAGTTCGATTTGATGTCGACAAAATCCGCCAGCACCCGGCAGGCGTTGTCGAAGCCTGCCTCGCTGAGGGCTTGAGGCGAGCCGGGCTCCAGGTCCAGCACTTCGCTCCAGGAGGGTTCCCGCTCCAGCCCGCTGCATAATTCCCTGGCATGCTCGCAAAACGCATCCACCAGGAACGGGGCATAGGCGCCGCCCCTGCGCTGGCGGGCGGTCTGCAGCGCAGCCTCCAGCCCGCCCAGGCGGTGGAACAGGACCATGTCCTGCGCCAGCGTGACCACCAGCACAGCCGGCGCGATGGCCTCGCCCTGGTTGTTTCTCGGCATGCCCTTCCCATCCCAGCGCTCGTACAGCTGGCCCAGGCCGTAGATGACGTTCCGGTCAAAGCCCAGGCGTTCCGCCAGGCGCTGGGCCACCTCGCAGTGACCGACGAACATGGCCGGGATGTGCGGAAAGCCCTGCATGCCGCGCTGGATGGCGCCCTCAATGTACCCGGCCGATTCGCCTGCAAAGGATTTTCGGATGGCCTCGGTGAACATATGGATGACCGCGTTGAGATCGCCGCTGTCGACCTGGGAGAAATCCGCCCGCAGGATCTGTTCGTCCCCCGCAATGGAGGCGAGCCAGTCGCTTTCGGCGTTGCAGCCGATATAGCGCAGCAGCGCCTGGTAATAGACCTCGCCCACTGCCTCTTCGCTGTAGCCGCACCTTCTGGCCAGGCGCACGGCCAGGATGCAGGCCGAAAGCGCAAACTCCATGGGCTGACCGATGCCCAGGTCGGTGGCAATGGACAGGGACGCCAGCACTTCGGCCAGCCGGACACCTGATGTTTTTACCGTTGTCGGTGACATGAGGATCTATTGTACAACGCCTTGCGGCGTTTCATTCTGTTTCAGCAGGCTCTTGCCCCCAGCACGTTGTTGTGAATCCTGACCCCGCATCCGAAGAGGGCAGGCCTTGGATCTTCAAATAGGACTTATAATGGCGGGATTGCCGCCTGTTTCATAATCAACTTTGCTTTTGGATGGGATCCGCAGGCTGAACTTCCAATGAGAAGCAGGGTAAATATGCCGCAGGCGGTACCATGTCCATCAGCCGCTGCCATAGGAGTCTTCGATGAAGCCAAATATTTTCATGAGCTATTCACGACGCGAAGTGGGATTTGTGGACGACCTGACGCACAGGCTTGAAAAGGAGGGCTTCAAGGTCTGGCTGGATTACCGCAGCCTGGTGCCCGGCACACCCTGGGCGGGGCAGATCAATCAAGGGCTGGATGAATCGCAGGTGATCCTGCTGGTGGTCTCGAAGGCCTCCATGGCTTCCAAATATGTCGAGCTGGAGTGGCGGCGCGTCATCAAGGAGTCTAGGCGCGTCGTGCTGGTCATCTTCGAAGCGGTGGACCTGCCCAAGGAATTGGAACAATATGAATGGGTGGACTTCCGCGGCAGCTATGAAGCGGGGATCAAAGAGCTGGTTGGTCAGCTCCAGGCCCCGGCCCGCGAGGACCAGCCGGCGCCGGAGACCGGGTTCAAAATCCCCTGGCTTGTCTGGGCCGCCATCGGCCTGGGCAGCGTGGCTGCCCTGTTTTCCATCGGCTCGTTCTGGACGATCTTTCTGCCATGGCTGCTGCTGCCTCTGCCCTACCGCATCCTGAAACGCAGCTTTAACTTTACGATAGTGCAGGCCGCCCTGGTGTTCCTGCCCTTCGCCCTGTATATCACCTCCTGGATCACGACGAACGAGGATCTGGGATCTACGATCGAACAGCTCAGCTATGCCAGCGCTGTTGTTTCGATCCTGTTGATCCTGCTCCTGCGCACGCCCACCTTCCAGCGCTGGGGCAAGCCGGAAGCGACGATCCCCAGGTTTGCCAACCGCTACCAGCCGGACAACCCGCACCCGGAACCGGTCCCGTTTTACGTGGACCACGCCCTGCAGGACCGCCCGGCCGCCGAGGAGCTGACCCGGGTCCTGAAGAAATATGGACATCCCCAGGCGGATGACATCCCGTCTGCCCGGGCTGTCTTCGTGCTGTGCTCGCGCTTCAAGAACGATACCCAGGCGGACCCGCAAAAGCAGGTGGTCTTCCCCGTCATCCTGCAGGGTGTGGAGATCGCCCCGCAGATTTCGAAGGTCCAGTGGATCGACTTCCGCGCCGGCATGCGCAACCTGGATGCCATCGCCCAGCTGCTCCCCGAGCCGGACCGTCTGCTGCAGGCCCTGGGCGTGCGGCCCACGGGCAACAATCTTCTGCTCCCGCCGGTGATCCAGTACCTGGTGTACTTCATTGCCTCCCTGGCCGTCTTTACCATTGGGCTCTGGCTGCCTTATTTTTACCAGTACATGGACGATATATTATCCGTGGAGGGGCTGGGATCCATTCTGGCCGGGCTCGGGATCAGCCTGATCGTTTTCGGCGTGCTGTGTTATTTCATGGTCAAGGGAATTGTGAGCCGGCGCGGCCTGTTCGCCTCGCTGTGGATGGTCGTTTTGGGACTCCTGGTGCTCGGCCTGCTTGTCTACTGGCAGGATACGCTGAACCTGAATTTTCTGGATGCTGTCGGCAGCCTGAGCAACCAAAATGATTTTCGTGGCTTCTCTGCCGATTACCCGCCCTACCTGTACGGGATCGGCACTCTCGGGATGGTGATCTTCATGGCCATCCGCTACCGGGATGTGCGCCTGTGGTTCCCGGCCCGGGCCAAAAAATAGCAGGAGGCCAACCACGGAGACACCGGGACACGGAGTCTTTCGTATGTACAAAACCGGTCTGGTTCCCGTGTGTTTTACATAAGGAAAGGCTCATAAAAAACGTGGGTCGTTCGTCTGCCGGGCGTAGGAGTGGCGTCCAGCAGGGGATGCAGGAACATGATACAGTTGCATTCGTAAGGTGATTTCTCTTCTCCTCCTAAATTGAAAGAGCCGCGGTCGGCGCCGCGGCTCTTTCAATTTAATGGTGATGTGATCTTTTTTAACATAGTGGGCAGGTTCTTCAAAACATCTTCATTTGCGCATCTTATGGTGACGAAAGAAACACTTTCCCGGGCAAATCCTGGCCAGACTGTTTTTCCTGTGGAATGGATAAGACACTTCTTCGTTATTCTTCCCAGACACAGACGTCCTGCTGGTGCTATTTCATTCCATACGGGCGGCCTGTGATCTATCCTCGCTTTTTTGCTCACTCTTAACGGAGAATATGATGAATAAAAAATCGATCGCGCCCGGTCTCATCCTGAGAGTGGGAGTATTGCTCCTGCTCGTGGCAGGTCTGACCGGATGCGCAAAGAAGGCGCAGGATGCCTCCCTCGGCTACGGACCGAAGCCGGTGCTTCCCGCGCCTGACCAGACCCTCCTGCCTGTCATGAAAGTGCCCACCGCCATCGGCTGGGCGGATGGCGAGGCGCCCACCGCCGCGCAAGGACTAGCGGTGAGCGCATTTGCCAGCGGGCTGGACCATCCCCGCTGGCTGTACGTGCTTCCGAACGGGGATGTGCTTGTGGCGGAGACCAATGCGCCGGCGAACCGGCCGGATGATTCCAAGGGGATCAAAGGTTTCTTTTTCAAGCT
>JBLMZU010000702.1:0-5492 GCA_050258995.1 Bacteroidota bacterium | reverse complement strand
CGAGATCGCCCTCGAAGATCTGAAGGAAATCGCCACTGCCCTGTCCGATGTCGCCTCTATCGAAGTTCCTCCCCAAATGGAAGGACGTACCATGCTCGTGGTGCTGGCTCCCAACAAAAGTGGCGTCAAGAAAAAGGAAAAGGGCGAGCTGACCGCAGAGCCAAATCCCAGCGAAGCCCAGCCTTCCAAGTAGTGCAAGCCCCAAAGATGTCGAAGAGTCCGCGGGCAGTAAGTCAGCCCGTGGCTTTTATGTCCGAAATTTTGTGAAAGGAGTACATCGGCAATGCCTCGCAAAGCAAAGGCAAGCGGCAAGACCAAGCTCAAGACCCACAAGGC
This sequence comes from Bacteroidota bacterium, assembly GCA_050258995.1. Classification (GTDB taxonomy): domain Bacteria; phylum Chloroflexota; class Anaerolineae; order Anaerolineales; family Villigracilaceae; genus Defluviilinea. Next base: position 5,156 of record JBLMZU010000702.1, on the reverse strand, counting down.
GACCTCCAAGCGGTTCCGCCTGACCGGTTCCGGCATGGTGGTCCGCACCAAAGGCGGCAAGAGTCACTTGCGCCGGCACACGTCAAAGCGCACCAAGGCGCAGTTGACGGAGATGCAAACAGTAAAGGGCAGTAAGATCATCAAGCGCGTCAAGCGCCTGGCGCCCAACATGAAGTAGGGACGGAAATTCCGTCACCGAATACCGTATTCATTTTTATTGCGGCTTTCGGGTGTATGCAACTGGTGCGCTGACGCAGCCACCGACGCCCGCGAGTTTGCAGGAGGCACTACAATGCGTGTTAAGGGAGGCCCTCAGGGCCATCTACGTCACAAACGAGTTTTGAAGATCACCAAGGGGCAGCGCGGTGCCAAGCACCGCCTGTTCAAGCGTGCGAATGAGGCCATGCTCAAGAGCCTCTGGTACGCGACCCGTGATCGCCGCGTGCGCAAGCGCGATCTTCGCAAGTTGTGGATCGCCCGCATCAACGCCGCGGCCCGCCTGAACGGAACCACCTACAGCAAGTTGATTGCCGGGCTCAAGAAGGCGAACATCGAGCTCAACCGAAAGATGCTGGCAGACATTGCCGTTCGCGAGCCACAGACATTCGCTGCTGTGGTCGCAAAGACCAGGTAAATTTCGTAGGTCACGCTTGAAGCGTGACCTACAATTTTTAAGGGGGTAAAATATTCGCATGAATGCGGTTCTTGCTGAACACGTTTTTTCCACAGGTCAGAAATTTCAAATCGTCCAGGGTGACATTACCACCGAGCAGGTGGACGCGGTCGTCAACGCGGCCAACGAGCATCTGCAGCACGGCGGTGGTGTGGCCCGGGCGATCTCTTCCAGAGGTGGACCGGTCATCCAGAAGGAATCGGACCAGTGGATCCGCGAGCATGGGAATGTATCCCACCCGCATCCCGCATGGACATCGGGCGGACGCCTGCCTGCCAAATACGTTATCCACGCCGTTGGGCCTGTGTGGGGCGATGGCGGTGAAGATAAAAAATTATCGGATGCCATCACCGGTTCGTTGCAGGTGGCGGATGAATTGAGATGCTCATCACTGGCCATGCCTGCCATTTCAACGGGGATCTTTGGCTTTCCCAGGGACCGGGCAGCAGGGATCCTTTTTTCAGCGCTCGAAGATTATTTTAAGAACAATCGATCTGATTTGGAAGTTGTAAAACTGGTTCTCTTCGATCAGTCTTCCACAGATGTATTTCTACAATCCTGGCATGACAGGTGGGGCAGATAGATTGTGATCACATCGGCGCAGAATTCAAGGATCAAGCTGGTTCGTGCCTTGTTGGGACGATCAAGGGAACGCCGTGAAGCAAACGCTTTCGTGGCCGAAGGGGTCAGGCTGGTGGAGGAGTCAATCCATAGCAAATGGCCAATTCGCTTCGTTCTTTATGATGAAACACTCAGTGATAGAGGAAAGTCACAGGTTGAAGGTTTAAAGTTGCGTGGTGTTGATGTGGAGATGCTTTCCGGCAGCTTGATGAAGTCGCTCAGTGAAACAGAAACGCCGCAGGGAATCCTTGCCGTCCTGGAGCTCACGCCTTTGCCCCTTCCCGATCTCCCCAACTTCATCCTGATCCCCGATCAAATCCGCGACCCGGGCAACCTCGGCACCCTGCTCCGCTCTGCTGCAGCGACAGGTGTGCAGGCCGTGCTTTTGCCTCCGGAAACAACGGACGCCTTTGCGCCAAAAGTGGTCCGCTCGGGAATGGGAGCCCATTTTCGCCTGCCGATCTACTCCATGACATGGAAGGAAATTGAGCAAGTGAGCAAATCGGCAAACCAGCAAATATTTCTTGCCGATATGGATGGCAGGTCCTGCTGGGAGATGAATCTCCGCCAGCCGCTGGCCTTGATCGTGGGTGGCGAAGCGGAGGGTGCAAGCGGAGAAGCGCGCAAACTGGCCGATCAGCCAATCAGCATTCCAATGACTGGAAAAATGGAATCCCTGAATGCAGGAGTAGCAGGGTCCGTGCTGATGTTCGAAGTGGTAAGACAACGTTCGACTCTTAAACCTGAAAGCTTTCAACGACCATGAAAATCCGCTCCATCACCTATTTTTGCAATCCCAAATATCCCCTGGAGGAGGTCATCCTGCGGCAGGCAGGACAGTTTCTCACCCAGGCCCGCTCGGCCTACCAGGCTGCCGGTTATGAGGTGCAGACCGTGCGACTGGCGACGATTCCTTTCCCACAGCTTTTGGGTGAAATAAATTTACGCAGGCTGCCGGAATTGACGGGGCAAATGGACGAGATCGCCCGACAGCTTCGGATCAGTTATTTCTCCCTAGGCCCTGCCTTCCCTGAAATGCCGCTGAGCTATGAAGTAATTCCAGATGCCATCTTTGTATCCAAAAACGCCTTCTTTGGCGGTGTTATGGCGGGGAATACAGGTAGCGGCCAGTCTACAGCCAAGGTTTACCTGGATGCAGTCCGTGCCTGTGCAGAAGTGATCGTCAAGTGTTCCACCCTCGAGCCCAATGGATTTGCCAACCTGCAGTTTGCCGCGCTGGCCAACGTCCGGCCGGGTGCGCCTTTTCTGCCCGCGGCTTATCACGAGGGGGAGGAGCCTGCCTTTGCAATCGCGACGGAAGCTGCCGATCTGGCAGTCCGGGCTTTCGAGAATGTAAAGAGCCTGGAAGAAGGCAGGAGGAATCTGATCAGTGAAATCGAAAAACATGGAAGGAAACTGGCTCAAGTTGCAAAGTCGCTGAACTGCAAATTTGGAGGCATCGATTTCTCGCTGGCTCCCTTCCCCGATGATGCGCATTCTCTCGGGAATGCAGTGGAAACCATGGGCATCCCACGCATCGGTTTGCACGGATCCCTGGCAGCTGCTGCAATCCTGACTGAATCGATCGACCGGGCCGATTTTCCCCATACCGGCTTTAGTGGCTTCATGCAGCCTGTGCTCGAGGACTCCGTCCTGGCAAAGCGCGCCGCAGAAGGGACGCTGACCGTCAAAGATGTGCTGCTTTATTCGGCCGTGTGTGGAACAGGCCTGGATACGATCCCTCTGCCCGGGGACACACCTTCGGAACATATTGTCCCCCTGCTGCTGGATCTGTGTGCACTGGCCCTGCGGCTTGACAAACCGCTTACTGCCCGCCTCATGCCGATCCCGGGCAAACAGGCAGGCGATCTTACGAACTTCGATTTTGCCTTCTTTGCACGCAGCAAGGTCATGGCGTTGGAAGCAGCACCGCTGCTATTGCCATTTGCTGGTCCGGAAGCTCTTTCCATCACCAAGCGCTAAATTGCACGTCAATCAGTAGCTGGACCTCTTCAAACGCAGACCGTACCGTTGTCGCTTCACGGAATGCCAGCCATTGTTCGACAAAAGATCGCTTATTGCCGATTTTTCTAGTTTTGTGGGCAAATTACTCCAGAATTAAAATCCCATCCTCCGCGCCGGAAGATTGAAAGAATGTTTCAATTTGGCCTGTTCTGCTTGACGCCGTAGATTGACGTTATAAAATGGTTCAAGCGTTACTTCTTAGCATCGCACGGGACTGCGGGAGGGACACATGGGAACAGGAAATTTATCTGAGCGAGGTTCAAACGCTCCAATCTGGGCAGCAGTTATAACCGGGGCAGTAACCATAATTGTTGCCTTACTCGCTTTTCCGCCCTTTCAACGGTTGTTCGAATCTACAGCGACGCCCACTCTGACACCAACAGCTGAATTTAAAATGACAACAACACCAGTGCCGACATCAACAGTAACAGGCACCCATACTGCCACCGTGACTGCAACGTCATATTTTACAAATACGCCGGCCTTCACAGAGACTCATACATCCACAGCTACGAAAACAATTACCCCGCTACATCCAACGGCGACATTGATGAAAACGTTGACCTCCACTCCCGCTCTTCCTCTTGGGATGCAGGTGGTTTTGACTGCCAATAAAACCAGCGGCAAAATCCCTTTAAGAGTAAGGTTCGATGCCAGGAATTCCTATCTGCGCGAAGCGGATGGAACAGTACTACCGTGCGTTGCATGCAATTACACGTGGCAAATCCGGCAGGGGTCAGGTACAATTTTGGGCCCGAAAACAGGGGCAGGAACTTCTGAATATAATTTTACAAAAAGAGGAACCTATTTTGTTTCTGTGCGGGTCTGCCGCAATGGAAGTACGATCGATTGCGATGCAAGCGGCATGACAATTACCGTCAACTGATCAATTCAATTGGGCCTCATACGGTCAGCTTCCACATTGTAAATGGCTCATCGAATCCCTTCAGGTCGCCACTGAAGCATTGCAAAGCGCTGGGCACGATATTCTCTGCAATGAATTTTCGAATCTCGGGGTCGTTGTAAAAGATCTCAGAGAAGATCAGCTCTCCACCCTGTGAAAAGCCGGGCAGCCGCGCCGCGATGTTGACGGTGGAACCGAAATAATCCAGACGATCATTGAGATTGACAACAATACAGGGACCCGTATGAAGCCCAGCCTTTAGCCAGAGCAATGGCTCACCGCGCTGGGCAATCTCGGATTGAGCTGCCCAAACCGCCTTCAGCGCATCGATGGGGTGGCGAAACGTCGCCATGACCGCATCGCCCATGGTCTTCACAATGGAGCCGCCTTCGCTGGCAACCGCTTTTTCCAGGATCTGGAAATGCTCGCGAACCCGGCCAAAGGCGGAAGCATCGCCGATCACACGATACATGCGGGTGGAGTCGCGCAGGTCGGTGAACATCAAGGTCACGGAGCCGATTGAGATCTCCTCACCCGGTCTCACCACCTCGCTGGCGAACAGGTCCCGGAAGGCCTGCAGCGCGGTCACATCCGCGGCGCTGGCAGCCTCATCACCCCAGGAAGTTCGTTCGAGCTGGAAGATGTCTTCCATGTCCGTTGCATTGATAAGATTCAGGGTCGGGTGGAGCGAGACGTGCTGCGGTTCGGCAGGCCATCCAAAGGAGGTCGCGCGCAGCACAATTTCATTACTTCCTTCTTCATCTGCAAAAAGCGAAATGGAGCCGGGAACGTTGGAAGCCCGCAAGGTGTGTCGCCCGCGTTCGAGCTCCACGGACACAGGCAGCGAACGAAGCGCTGACAACGCCTGTGACATCACCACATGCGGCTGTAACTGAGGACTCCCCGCGCAAAACACTGTTTCCAGATCCGCCA
>JBLMZU010000701.1:0-6935 GCA_050258995.1 Bacteroidota bacterium | reverse complement strand
GGCCTGTCGAGGCAGGTTCTCCTCGTCGATCACAGTTAAAGCAGCATTGGCAGCCGCACAGGCCAGCGGGTTACCGCCAAATGTAGAACCGTGAACGCCGGGGGTTAGATTCTTAATGCTGTGCCCGATTAGTACCGCCCCCATCGGGACCCCGCCTGCAAGCGACTTTGCACAGGTAAGCAAATCCGGTGTCACACCGAAGTGCTGGATCGCGAACATCCTGCCAGTGCGTCCAAACCCGGACTGAATCTCGTCTACGATGAGTAACGCACCGCGCTCATCGCAGAGCCGCCGGACGGCCCGAATATATTCGCCTTTCGCTGGATAGACCCCACCCTCCCCCTGGACGACCTCAAGGATCACAGCCGCTGTTTCCCCGTTGACGGCCTGGTGCAACGCCTCGATGTTGTTATAAGGCACGTGACTAAACCCAGGGACAAACGGCTCGAACCCATCCCGGTATTTTTTGTTGTATGTCGCAGACAGTGAACCGTACGTCCGGCCGTGAAATGCCCGCATTGCAGCGACGATGTTTTTCCGACCTGTGGAAAGGCGGGCAAACTTAAATGCGGCTTCCACAGCTTCCGTGCCGGAGTTACACAAGAAGACCCGGTCCAGGCCGGGAACGATCTTCGTAATTCTTTCCATCAGCATGGCTCGCTGGTCGTTGGGAAAAGATTCAAACAATGTGATGATCTTATTTGCCTGCTGGAACAACGCTTCGGCAATTTTCGGATGGGCATGACCGAGATTGGCAACGCCGTGCCCGGACGCGCAGTCCAGGTACTCGACTCCATCCGCATCGAAAAGCGACGCGCCCTGTCCGCGCACGATGACCAGCGGCTGTTTGGCATAGGTCCCTGCTGAATGTTTTGTCTCGATCTCGATGATTTCCTGTGTGTTCATTGGATTACCGTTCCATTTCCTGACAATGCATTTGAGATGGGATTTTGGATTCGTCCATCTGCTATGATAACGCGATTTACGCCGCCTTTGAGCGCTTCTTCTGCGCCCAGCACTTTCTTTTTCATCCGGCCCTGGGCTGCTTCGCTGGCGGATGCCAATTGGCTCTGAGGTAACTGCCGGATGAGCGTGGATTCATCTGGAAAACTTTTCATCAGGCCCGGGACTGCCGTAAGCAACAGGAGCGTTTCCGCCCTCAAGGCCGAGGCGATCATCGCTGCCGCACGGTCGGCGTCCACGTTGAGAGCCTCGCCCTTTTCGCTGACTGCCACCGGCGCGATCACGGGTAGATATCCTGAATCGAGCAGCATCTTCAACAATGCGCTGTTTACACTCTCGATCCTACCGGTGTAATCGTCACGAATGATTTTTCGCTTTCCATTCTCAATACTCTGAATCGAGTCTTTACGCGTGGCCTGCATCAGTCTGCCGTCCAGGCCACACAAACCAAAAGCATTTACGCCCAGCATTTGCAGCTGTTCGACCAGCAGTGAATTGACCTTGCCATTGACCGCCATCAGGAAGATTTCCAGTGTTTTCCGGTCCGTGTAGCGGGAGGTGTAGCCGGAGGGTGATGTGATCATCTTCGGCGGTGCGCCGAGTGCCTCGCCAAGAGAATTGGCTTCTGCCGACCCGCCGTGCACAAAAACAAGCTTGTTTCCCTGCTTTAACATCTCAACTGCATCGTTGCAGATCGCGGAAAAGTCCACGCCTTCCGTGCCGCCAAGTTTCACGATTATGACTTGTGTTGTGTCTGTCATCTTATGTTCCACGATATTCGATATTGGATAATTCGATTACCGAATATCGAGTATCAAACGTCTATATTGGATGCAATCCCATGAACTCGAGACCTAATATCTCGTCCCAACCCATCATCAGGTTCATGCATTGTACGGCTGTGCCGGACGCACCTTTCATCAGGTTGTCGATCGCACACATCGCCACAAGGTGGCCGTTGCTCTCGTCCAGTTCAAACCCCAGATCGGCGTAATTTGAGCCGGCTAAAATCTTGGGCTCAGGGACCCGGTAAATGCCGCGCTGTTCCTTCACGACGCGCACAAAGGGATTCTCATTGGCAACCGCACGGTAGGCTTTCCAAAGGTCCTTGTTCGCTACGCCCGGCTTTACTCTGGCATGTGCCGTCGCCAGTACACCGCGGACCAGGTCAACGGCGGTCATGGTGAGTGAAATACAGTCCGAGGCTATGCCCATCTCCTGGATCACCTCCGCCGTGTGGCGGTGACCGAACGCAGAGAATGTCCGGATCACGTTGGCGCGCTCCGCATGCAGCGAACCGGAGTTTCCTTCTGCCCCACCCTCCGATGAGCCCACCTTGATCTCAATAAAAACAGGAGAAGATAAATCCAACAGGCCCGCCTTCACAAGAGGCAGGAGCGCAAGGTTGCTCGCCGTGGCATTACACCCCACGCCGCTGACATAACTGGCCGTTGTAATTTCAGTACGATGAAGCTCCGGCAATCCATACACAAATTTACCCAGCCACGCCGGGGCAGCATGTTTCTCGCCGTACCATTTTTCGTAAAACACCGCATCGTGCAGACGAAAGTCTGCCGCCAGGTCGATGATCTTCGCAGCAAGCCTGGCATACTCTTCAATATGATGCTGGGCCTGCCCATGCGGCTGGGCGAGAAATAAAATATCCACCGGTGCCAGGGCAGCAGGGTCGCTAAACTTGAGCTGGGTCCGCTTGCGCAGGTTGGGGTGGACCTGGTAGACAAATTCTCCCAAATGGGATCGGGACGTCACCTGCTTGATCTCCACTTTGGGATGACCAAGCAGCAAACGCAATAACTCCCCACCTCCATAGCCGGAGCCGCCGATGATCGATACAGTTGTCATGAGGCAAACTCCCTGGCAACACACATCACGTACTCGACGATCTCACCTGCAATATCGACCCCGCTCAATGGCTGCATGGTATGGAACTCCATGGTGTGATTGACTTCATTGACGATCAGTCCTTTTTCCGGATGCTCGACCAGGTCGACCGCCAGCACACCGCCACCGACTGATTTGGAGGCCCGAAGCGAAAGGTCTTCGATCTCAGGGGTAATGGGACACAGTTCACCTTCGCCTCCCCGGGCCGTGTTTGTGATCCAATGCTCCGACTTGCGATACATGGCGGTCAGCACCCGGTCGCCGATCACAATGACACGGATGTCGCGCCCGGGCTTCTCGATGTATTCCTGGATGTAGAACACGGAATGCTGCACCGAGCCCAATGTGGATTTGTGCTCGAGCACCGCCTCCGCCGCGTCCCGGTCGTTGACCTTGGCCAGCAGCCGTCCCCACGATCCGACCACCGGCTTCAAAACCACCGGATATCCGAACGCTTCGATCGCTTCCAGGGCGGCTTCGGGTGTAAAGGCTGTCGCATTATGAGGCTGTGGGATCCCATCCCGCGCCAGCGCGGCGCTCGTCATCAGCTTGTCGCCGCAGATCTCCGCCACCGAGGCAGTATTCACCGTCGGCACGCCGAAGGCATTCAACAAGCGCAGCGCATACAGTCCGCTGTTGTAACTGATGCTGCGCTCGAGTACCGCGTCATATTGCTGCCATGGATGCGGGTCATTGAGATCGAAATGGATCGACCGATCGTCGAGCCGGTCGTAATCGATGCCGCGCTTTTCCATCGCGCCGAAGATCCATTTTTCTTCGACACGCACGCGGGAAAATAGAACGCCAAGCTTGAGTCGTCGTTGCATATGCACTCCGTGAGACGGTAGACGAGGGACCATAGACCATTCCATGGTCCATGGTCAATTGCCCACGGTCTATTCTCCCCAATCTTCCTGTTCCATGGGCGCAAGCTGCACGGCGGCGGGGTCGAGCGAGGTCACTTCCAGGTCCACGCCACAATCCGAGCAGACAAGGATCTCACCGACTTCAGTACCGGTGTTGAGTTCAACCTGGGCATCACATTCGGGACAATTTACAGTAGACATGATTTAAACTCCTTTGATTTTTTGCCGCATTTTGCATTCCATCGCAAGCAATCGACATGAATTAGATTTTGGATTTTCATATCAAGTTTGTAGATTCTTGCGGCACTTCACGATTTGATTTTTGACCGATTGGAGACTCGTGCCGCCAATAGCATTTCTCTTTTGGATGGATTTCATCGGATCGAAGACCTGATAGACATCCGCTTCAAACGGACCGATCGCCTGGTATGCTTCGAGGGGCATTTTCTCAAGTGAAAGCTTTTCTGCCATTGCCGCCCGGACGGCTTTTCCCGCCATCGCATGCGCCTCCCGAAATGGGACGCCTTTGGCAACCAGATAGTCAGCCAGGTCGGTTGCCATCATGGTTGCATCGATCCCGTCCCGCATCCGCTCCGGTTTGACAGTGATCGTCCGCAACGCCCCGGCAAGTACAGGAAGGATTGACAGCAAAATATCCGTTGCCTGGAAGACAGGCGCTTTATCCTCCTGCAGGTCCTTGTCGTAGGTGGAAGGCAGGCCTTTTAGCGTGGCAAGCAATCCCGTGAGCAGACCGATCAAGGTTCCCGCTTTGCCGCGCGTCAGCTCAAACACATCCGGGTTCTTCTTCTGGGGCATCAAACTCGACCCGGTTGAGAACGCATCGGAGAGCTCCAGAAAGCCAAACTCCGCAGTGGTGTACAGAACAATTTGCTCGGCCAGTTTGCTCAAATGAATGCCGATCATCGTGGTGCAAAAAAGATATTCGGCTGCAAAGTCCCGGTCGGAGACAGCATCCAGGCTGTTTTGAGAAACCTCCGCAAACCCCAGCGCCTTTGCCAGGGCATCCCGATCGATCTCGAATGGCACGCCGGCCAGCGCGCCTGATCCGAGTGGCAAAACGGAGACGCGCTCGACCAGGTCGTCAAGCCGTGACAGGTCCCTTTGAAGCGACCAGGAATGGCTTAGCCACCAATGGGCCAGCAAAACAGGCTGGGCACGCTGGAGATGGGTATAACCTGGCATGATGGTATCGCCCGCCGCTTCTGCCTGCCCGACCAATGCAGATTGCATATCCTTCAATGCGCAGGTTAGCATCGGGATCGCATGCAGCATCCATAACCGAAAATCCGTGGCGACCTGGTCATTGCGGCTTCGTCCCGTATGCAGCCTGCCGGCCGCGTCGCCGATCAGCTCCGTGAGGCGGCGCTCGACCGCGGTATGGATGTCCTCGTCGGTGGCGGCAAAGGAAAATCGCGCCGAAGAAAATTCATTTCGGACCGTCGTCAGCCCGGCGCAGATGGAAGCGTATTCTTCATCCGAAAGAATACCTGCATGATGGATCGCCTCTGCCCAGGCAAGGCTGCCTTGCACATCCTGGATCGCCATGCGCTGATCCACAGGCAGGGACGTGTTAAGATCCCAGGCCTGCCGGTCGAGCTTTTGTGCGAAGCGTCCACCCCAGAGTGTCGCCATATTCCTAGTCCCTCTTGAAGCGGGAATAATCCGGCTTGGGCATGTCCAGGCCCGAGACAGGCAGGCCGTTGAGAGCACGAACCTTGAGGCTCAGGCCAAAGAGCCGGATGAAGCCTTCCGCGTGGCTTTGATCGTAGACATCCTCCTGGCCAAACGTGGCAAAATCCTCGCGATACAGACTAAACGGAGATTTCTTTCCGGCGGTGATGATATTGCCCTTATATAGCTTGAGCCGCACCATCCCGGTAACCGGACCCTGGGTGGCGTTGACAAAGGCGTCGATCGCCTCACGCAGCGGCGTGAACCAAAGACCGTTATAGGTGATCTCAGCATATTTCACCGCGACCATTTCCTTGAAATGCATGGTCTCCCGGTCAAGGACCAGCGACTCGAGCTCGCGGTGGGCATATAGCAAAATGGTGCCGCCGGGGGTTTCATAAACCCCATGAGATTTCATGCCAACGAGGCGATTCTCCACCAGATCCACGCGGCCAATACCGTGAGCACCGCCAATGGCGTTGAGCGTCTCAACGATCTTTGCCGGTGACATGGCCTCGCCGTTCACCGCGCAGGGATTGCCGCTTTCGAATTCGATCTCCACATACTCCGCCTGCTCGGGCGCGTTCTCCGGGGAAGTGGAGATCTGGTACATCACCTCCTCCGGCTCGTTCCATGGATCTTCGAGCAGCCCACCTTCATGCGAGAGATGCCAGAGATTGGAGTCGCGGCTGTAAATGGATTTGATCGTCGCGGTCACTGGAACATTGTGCTTTGCAGCAAACGCAATCGCGTCCTCACGCGAGCGGATGTCCCATTCGCGCCAGGGAGCAATAATCTTGAGTCGAGGATCCAGGGCCATGACCGTCAGCTCGAAACGGACCTGATCATTCCCCTTGCCGGTCGCGCCATGGGCGACGGCGTCTGCACCCACCTCATGGGCAACCTCCACCAAATGTTTTGCAATCAAAGGACGGGCCACCGATGTGCCCAATAAATACTTATGTTCATACACCGCCCCCATCTTGAGCATGGGAAAGAGATACTCACTGGCAAACTCCTCTTTCATGTCATGCATGACGAACTGGCTGGCACCGCTCCTGAGCGCCTTCTGCTCAAGCCCCATCAAATCCTCATCCCCCTGCCCCACATCAGCACAAAAACAGACCACTTCACAGCCATAGTTTTCCTTCAGCCACGGCACGATCACGGACGTATCCAGCCCACCCGAATAGGCGAGGACAACCTTCTTCACTTGCGGTTTTGGTTTGGAACTCATTGTCTTACTCCTTGTAGAATGAAAAAAATAAAAACAGTCCCGCCGAAAGGCGGGACTGTTTTGGTTGACCTGTACGTGTCTGTGCGCACGTTACGCTTGCTAATCCGTCATCAAAACAAAAACGACCCGACCTTCCGTGGGAGAGGTAGGCTTCGGACGACTGGTACGCGGCAGCGCAAATAGTGTGAACATATTGGGCGGTATTCTACTCGAAAAGTGAAATGAGTCAATGCTTTTTACCTACCAATCTTGAAATTGCCCTTGACCAAATCCCC
>JBLMZU010000700.1:0-5477 GCA_050258995.1 Bacteroidota bacterium | reverse complement strand
AGCCGGCAGGACCGCGCTGGCCAGGGCGGTCAGTCCCAGGGCGGCGCGCCGGCCCTGCAGGTGCTGGGCATCGAACTCCAGGCCGATCACAAAGCAGTAGGCCGTGACGACCAGGGAGGCGATCTCACCGATCAGGTGTATGCTCTCCTTCGGGAAGAAAGCGCCGAAAGCCTGCGGCGCCAACGCACCGAAGAAGGTCGGCCCGAGCAGGAACCCGGCCAGCATCTCGCCGATCACGACCGGCAGGCCGACGAGCCGGGCAGGCCGGCGCAGCAGCCGGGCCAGCACGAGGATCGCCCCTGATTGGAATAAAAGCATTTGAGCAGGACCTTTCCCTGGACGAGCAAGTGACGCGTGAATGGATCACAGAAGAACCAGGGCGGGCATGGGCCTGCCCTGGTTCGAGTGTTTCTGGAACAGTGAATGTGTAAACAGTTAGTCTGTGGCTGGAGAGCTTACTGGAACCGGCGCAGCGACCGGTACGTATGCCTTGTGGCCCTTGATCCGGTCCTTTACGGCCTGCTTCAAGCGGCGGGAATACTTTACACCCTGGATGTAGGATTTTGGCTCAAAGCCGAAATACCATTTGTGGAAGACCCAGAGCAGGGAAAGGGCGCCGGTGATCCTTTGCCAGGTCGTGCGCTTGGGGAGACTTCTGATTTTGGCAGCTTCTTCAAATGTGTTTACTCTCTTCATGCTTCCATCTGCTGTGCGTACGACCAGACCGCTTTGTGTCAATAGCCTGTAGCGTTTGATGCTCTCTTCCACGCTGGGACCGCAGACCAGGCCGCAGTTGCCGCAGGTCAGGTTCGTATCGTCCTGGATGCCTTCGACTCCAAACCCTTCCGCCAGCTTTTTGTAGGCGGTTACATGCTCCTCATGGGAGAGTGTCTCGGGGTGTTTGCCCAGATATTCATTCAGAACTTCATCCTTTTGCAGATACCCGGCAAATGCGCGGATCATCTTGTAGCGGGGACCAGAGTCGCCGGCCATCATGGCACGGATGGTCAATTCAGGAATGACTTTCAAGGCGGTGAGCTTCTCCAAGGGCACATCCATCCAGGCCTTGGTCCAGTTGTATGCCCAGGTGGTCCATTTCTTATCGTTGGAAACGGCGTGCAGGCCGAAGCAGCTTCCGTTACACAGGTTGATGTTGCGGCGTTTGGCGCGCGGATGGAGCTCGCCGTTCAGAAGAATGTATTCCTCCTCCTCCCCAATGAACATTCCCAGCACGCAGACCTTGTCACATACGCGACATTTTCTGCACCAGTCATCTACAAAATGGCGTGAGCTATAACGCAGTGGATCGCTTTTGAGAACAGCACTGGTCACGACCGTGCCCAGGTAGGTAGCCGCCCCGTACTCTTCGGTCATCACATTCCCCGACCAGCCCTGTCCGGCGATCCCGGCAGCCATGGCGCCGAAGCGGTGTGAGAAGCTTGGCAGCGTGGCAAAGATATATGGATGCCGGCGGTAGGAACCGTTGGGAGGCACAACCGCGGCTTTGTATCCCAGCGAACGAATGTAGCCGGCCACCATTTCGCTGATCTTGAACATGCGCTGGTTTTCCTTCAACTGGTCGACATTGTGCGGCACCGGCGTCTTTTTGCCCATGTAGTCATGAACCGCATCTGCATTCATGGGGATTGCCATCGAGATGATCGAGCGGGCGCCCTTCAGGGTATACGTGGGGTCAAGGGACGGAGGGCCATCCAAACGGTCCGGCCCGGCAACGCCGACGACTTCGACGCCCTGGCTGCGGACGAATTCCTTGATCTTCTCTTCGAGAGTTTGTGTCATGAGCTTATCCTTCCAATCTTTCCTTCACATTCTGGGCCAGCTATGTCGACCTCAAAAGCGAGTCGTTCCTCTGCCAAGAGTATTCGGCCATTTGCTGGGTTATAGAGAAATTATATATAGGCTGAAAAAACGGATTGATGGATTATTGTTCTCGTTTATAATAAATTGTTCCTATTTTCACAATCGAGGGCACAATGTCGTATGACCGCTCCCTACTGGACAATATCGTTGAAACCTTTGCAGTGACTACCGGCGTTCCTGCCTTCCTGCTGGATGCTGAAGGGAATATTTCATCACCATCCAGAGGCTTCCTGCCCCAGGAGTGGACCTTCGCAGATATCGAAAGCCTGAAGGGTGCGGTCTGCAGCGAGGCAAGGCTTGGTGCTCTAAGTTCCGACCGGTATTACACGCAGGTCACAGAGAACCAGTTCATTTATCTGTTTTGCCCCGTGGACACCGGTGCCTCCCATGCTGTGCTGGTGGCCGGTCCGGCACGCTTTCGGCCTCCCAGCGAGCTCCAACTCACCTCCCTGTTGAAAACCAACCAGATCTCATTGAAGAAAAAAGCTGAAATTGCTGCACAGATCGCCAGGTTGCCCGAGGTCTCCATGGTCCGCCTGGATCATTTGGGGCGGGTCCTATGGTCCCTCGCCCAGGCCTACACCACCAAAGGAACCAGTGTCCTGCCGGACCTGTGCGGACACGATGCTGTCCGGGCCAGCCAGGATAATGCACTCCCAAAAGTGAACTTTACGCTGGTAGAGGAAGACGTGCATGTTTCATTTAAGATCCTATCGCTTGCCAGGACCTTTCTTTTGAGCGGTGATGTGGCCGGGATCCGCGCCATGCGCGATCAGTACCTGGAATTGCCTCTCGACAAACTGATCCAAAAAGACGATCTGCGTTCCGTCAGGGATAACCTGATCTCGGCCTGTGGGGCTTTTGGCGGCTTGTTGATCTTTGAACATAATGCACCTTATGAGCAGGTTATGATGGCTCATGATCAATATATTCGGCTGGGGGAACAGACGAATTCGATCCCGGAGCTCGTGGACCTGATCTTCCAGGCCCTGGAGGCGTTCACCTGGATGATGAGAAAGTATTCCACCGAACGGTATACAAAGCCGGTCAGGCAGGTGGTCCAGTACATTCAGGCGGACATCACCAGGAAAATTGCCCTGGACGACCTGGCGACATTGACCGGTCTGAGCAAATCGTATCTTTCACGACGCATTAAGAAGGAAACGGGATCTTCACTGGTGGACCTGATCGACAGCTATCGGATCGAGGAAAGCAAGTATCTGCTGCTCAATACGGACGAGTCCATCCATCAAATTGCAGAACAGACCGGGTTCCACTACCAATACCACTTTTCGCTGCGCTTCAAGAAATATACCGGCATGACCCCCACCCGCTTCCGGCAGACTGCGAGGACATCTACTTGACCGGTTTGGATAAGAGCTGAGTGACCCAGTCCAGCCCTTCCGGTCACCCGGAAAATATCACCAATAATCCGGACCAGGGCGGCAGCACAAGCTTTGTATACCTTGTGCGAACAGATCTCATTCCCCGTGGAGGAAAACGAGCGAAGAAACACAACACGTTGCCACTCAACAATCGTTGATCCTACACGGTATATGATTCAGAGTTTTGTTTAGCGCCAGACCACCAGGATCATGATGACAAACTCACGAATGTTCGTTATTCTTAGTGTGCAGTACCTGCAGTTAGCTTTGTCACCTCGACAAAGTAGACAGATTCCGGTGCCTGGCATTCGTGGCATGTTGCACCTACTGGTGTTTGATGAAATAATGTCCGCACGATTGACCGAAATTTGGCCTACAAAAGGCACTTTTTGGCTGGACATTAATATGTCAAAACTCAGTAATATAACAAAACTTCGTTCAAAAGCACTCCATTCATGAAGTTACCAAACTCCAAGACCAGGCGCGGAATTCTGGTCCTCACTGCCTTGCTTATTATCAGCCTGTCGGCGGTTCTTGTTTCGCGTGCCTTGGGGTTTTCTCAAACAGGCGTAATGAAGGTGGGTTCCCTGCGTCAGACCCTGAGCAGCACATCTACATCCGGGCCCGTCGTCCTGACCGATGGCCAGGGGGAATACCCGCTGGGCCTCCATATGAACATCCTCGAAGACCCCAGTAGGGCGCTCACCATCGACCAGGTCTCCTCCCCGGCCTATGAGACACAGTTTATCCCCAGCCAAAGTGAATCACCGAATTATGGTTTCACAGATAGTGTTTATTGGGTACGCCTGGATCTGGAGAATGGAACTCGCAAAGCCAATGGCTGGCTGCTAGAGGTAGATTTTGCGAATATGCACTACGTTGACCTCTACACACCTTTACCGGATGGCAACGGATTTGAGGTGAAGCAAACCGGAATCCTGAGACCTGTCTCCACGCGAGATCTCATCTATCCACAAATTGTTTTCAACCTGTCCGTTCCCGCCCTGGGCAGGCAAACACTCTACCTGCGGTTCCAGAGCGGTGCCTCGATGGCCCTGGCGCTCACCCTGAGGACGACGACTGCCTTCATGATCCAATCTCAATGGCAACATTTATCGAGCGGGTTATTTTTCGGTATCTTGATCGGTTTGCTGGTTTATAACCTGTTCCTGCTCTTTTCATTGCGGGATGTGAATTACCTGTATTTTGTGATCGAGATCGCTGCAACCATTTTTCTCGTTTCCAGCTTTGATGGTTATATGCAGATTTATTTATTACCCAATCCCCATGCCTTAACGCAATACTATATCCCGCTTTCTTTTTCGATCATATTCCTTTCGATCGTCCTGTTTGCCGATTCTTTTCTGGAAATAAAGACACAGCTTCCAAAACTGCATTTCGTAAATGTTACGATCCTTGTTGTATGGGGCGTGTTAGTGCTCCTCATCCCATTTACCAGCTATCATTTCTTTACAAACCTGGTTTCACGCTGGGCATTGGTTTCCCTGATCGTCGTACTGATTGACGGCGTCACCTGCCTGCTGAGAGGCTTTCGTCCCGCCCGGCTGTTCCTGATCGCCTGGGCCGGCCTACTTGTCTCGCTCATCATTTTATTACTGGTGCTGTTGGGAGATATCTCCAACTCAATTTTGACTGTGAATTTATTCAGGTTTGGGTTAATCTGGCAGGGTGTGTGCTGGTCGATGGCCCTGGCTGACCGCATCAACCTATTGAAAGCCGAAACAGAAAATGCCAATCACGAGCTGCGGACCGGCGCACGCAGGCTGTCTCAAATCCTGGAAGGGATGCCCCTGGGCGTGGTGCTGTATGGGAACAATCATAAACCCCAATATATCAACCAACGCTCGGTTGAACTTTTCACCAACCCGGCCAGAGGCATCCGGCCGGATCTTTCCGCTGAGCGTACCCTGGAGGAGGCCATCCACTACTTTTCCCTTAAGGAGGCCAGCAAGGGCGAAGAATATCCCCTGGAAAACTTCCCTCCCTATAATGCGCTGCATGGTGCTGCAACCTACGTGGATGACCTTGAGGTAGATCAGGGGGACAGGCGCGTTCCGCTCGAAGTCTGGGCCAGCCCAATCATGGATGATCAAGGAAATGTTGAATCTGCCGTGGTCGCCTTCCAGGATATCACCCGGCGCAAACAGTCGGAAGCCGCACTGGAGGAATACCGCCGGCACCTCGAGACGC
>JBLMZU010000699.1:0-4175 GCA_050258995.1 Bacteroidota bacterium | reverse complement strand
GCAAGGACGACAACGGGAACGGCGGATAGCCCCCCGCTCCGCCAAGAAAAGGACCGCCTGGAGAGTGATACCCTCCAGGCGGTCTGTTGTAGAAGTGAGTACGATCCAATGCAACGAAAGGAATGGTCGAGATGGCGAAAACGCTTGGGCTTCCTCGAACTGGATTTCAACAGATGCGGCTGAGTGCCCGGGTGCGAAACCTGCTCCTGCCCACAGCGCTTTTCCTTGTGTTCCTACTTGGCATGGCCCTGATCCAGTTCAGCACACCGGACATGCCCGATAACGATGGCTTTTACCACATCAAGCTGGCCTGGCTGATGCGCACCGAGGGACTTAAGCCAGTGTTCCCTTTCCTGCCTCTGAGCATCCTGAACGAGAAGGCGTTCTACGATCACCACTTCCTGTTCCACGTCGCGCTGATCTCCTTCACGTTTGGCGATCTGCGCATGGGCGCGAAATGGGCGGCAGTCGTCTTTGCCGGGCTGGCCTTCCTGGCAATCTGGTACCTGCTCCACCGCCAGCGCGTTCCCTACGCCTGGCTCTGGGCGCTGGGACTGCTCGGCATTTCGGATGCCTTTCTCTTCCGCATGAGCATCACGCGGGCCCAGGCGCTTTCGCTTGGGATGCTGGCGCTTGGCACCTTGTGGCTTTTGGAAGGGAAGCACAAGCACCTGGCCGTCCTGGGATTTATCTACGTCTGGATGTACGATGCCTTCCCGCTTTTACTCGTCCTGGCCGTGCTGCACTTCCTGGCGGTCGCGCTGACAGAGCATCGCTTGGTGTTCCGCCCCTTGCTTTACGTGTCTGCTGGGATCCTGCTGGGGATGCTGATCAATCCCTACTTTCCGGATAACCTGATCTTTTCCTATCACCACCTGCTGCCCAAGCTGGCCGGCGCCACTTCCGTGCGGGTGGGGAATGAATGGTACCCTTACGATACAAAGCAGCTCCTGGATAATTCCCTGCCAGCCCTGGCTGCTCTGGCGAGCGGTGTACTTGCCCTGGGTCTGAGCGGGCGCAAAATGGACACCCGCACCGCGCTGGGGCTGTTCACCTGCCTGCTCTTTGGATTGATGCTCTTCCAGGCGCGGCGCTTCGTGGAATACTTTCCCCCGTTCGCCCTGATCTTCGCTGCCTTTGCCTGGTCGCCGCTGTTCGAGTCTGCGCCTGCCGATCCAGCATACGGACCGCAGTGGATGACCAAACTGCGAACCTATTTCCCCGTAGCCGGCCTGTTCCTGGCAGTGTTGGTGGGTATCGCCGTTTCCTTTTCTCCGGCGCGCGCCGCCGTGGACGGTGCAAAGCCATACGGCTTGTACGCGAATGCCTCCCAGTGGCTGGAGAAGAATACCCCGGCCGGATCGCGCGTCTTTCAAACGGACTGGGATGATTTCCCACGGCTGTTCTATTACAACACACACAATACCTATCTCATCGGTCTCGATCCCACCTATCTTCAATTGTATGATGCCGGTCTCTACGATCAGTGGGTGAAGATCACGCAGGGCGATGTGGAGAACCCGTCGCAAGTCATTGCGAGAGTCTTTGGCGCCCAGTACGTGCATACCGACCTCAGCCACAAAGATTTCCTGAAGATTGCTGCCAGGGATCCGGGCCTGGAGGAAGTGTATCGCGATGACCAGGCAGTGATCTTTCAGGTGATCGCCCCCTAAGTGGTCTTCTCGCTAAATTCCATTTGCCAGGACTCATAGAATTGGAGAATAATTTGGCCTCTGGAAAGCTTCAAGGACTTGTCGAGAGAACCACTAAGAGAGCGTTGCTTAAATCAATTTGCGCCCAATTTCAACATCCGCCGAATGCTTGCGATATAAACCATGGATTCACTAACAGCAGTGGTGTGTTCATAATCACGAGCCAAGCGGCGATAACGACCCAACCAACCGAAGGTTCGTTCCACGACCCAGCGTCGCGGCATGACGACAAACCCCTTGGCGGTATCTGAACGCAGAACAATTTCTAACGTACAGCCAGAGTGCTTACGGACCTTCCCTACAATTGAAGTATAAGCACCGTCCGCCCAGATCAACTTCAATCGGCACCAGCAATTATGGACACTATGCTTGAGGATCTCAAATAACTTTTGCAGCGTTTGGAAGTCACCCGCTGCATCCTGTAGAGAGGCACTATACTTCGTCATTTCTCATGGTTGTCTCGCTTGACTCTGGCGGTTGCCTTCCACTATGTCTGGCTCCTTTCTTCAGGCACAAAATCTATTCGGGCTGGACTTCGTCATTTGGTGGATCGCAAAGATCGTCGAGATTTGAGCCTCTTCCAAATCGGCTTGCGTTTGACTGAAAGAAAATTGATACGTCAGCTGCCTGTTTCTGCTTCCCTTTGCCCTTATTTTCCAAAACTGTCAGGCGGCTAGCATTTTCTAAGCATTTTCCGTACTCCCATGAAAGGTTGAGGATTAGTCTATCAAATAGACAATTCGTTACATCGTACCGCTTCCTGGGTCAGAGGAGTTCCGCCCGGATTCCTCTGATTCACGCTTCTCCCCCTGTTGTTGAATCAACTTCGCTACGAGACCTGTCCAGCCAGTCTGATGGCTGGCCCCAATCCCTGTCCCGTTGTCGCCATGGAAGTATTCATGAAAGGGAATGTAATTGCTCCAGTGGGGATCGTTTTGGAATGTTTTGTTACCGCCGAAAACCGCCCGACGTCCGCTCGCATCCCGCAGGAAGATGCTGATGAGCCGATAAGAGAGTGCATCCGCAATCTGATTCAGATTTGCCTTTTTTCCCGACTGGGTTGGATACTCCACCAGAAAATCGTCACTGTAGTAGTGATGAAATTGTTGCAGAGACTCGATGATCAAATAATTCACGGGGACCCAGATTGGACCGCGCCAATTGGAGTTTCCACCAAACAACCCGCTGTCGGATTCGGCTGGCAAATAACTCACCTGATGCATGGTTCCAGCCACATTTAACTCGTAGGGGTGTTCTCCATAAATCCGAGAGAGAGAGCGTACGCCGTATGGGGATAAAAACTCATTTTCATCCAACATGCGGTACAAGACACGCTTCATTCGATGTCCGCGTAAGATCGCGAGCAGACGACGAGCACCCATTTTGGGTTTCTGCCAATGGGAGACGAGCCCGGCCAACTCCGGCCGATGCTCCAGGAACCATTCCAGGTGGCTCTTGAATCGAGGTACTTTATCCAACAGGGATGGTTCAATTGTTGTTACCGCAAAAAGCGGGATCAATCCAACCATGGAACGCAGCTTGAGCGGGATATTCATGCCCTGCTCAAAATGCAACACGTCATAAAAGAATTCATCTTCTTCATCCCACAGCGAAATCCCCTCACTGGCGATGTTGTTCATAGCCTCAGCAATATATAGGAAATGCTCGAAGAATTTCAATGCAATATCCTCATAGGCGGAATTGTGCATGGCAAGCTCTAAGGCCATTGTCAGCATATCGAGACAAAACATTCCCATCCAACTTGTACCGTCACTCTGTTCGATATGTCCGCCTGTCGGCAGCGGCGCACTGCGATCGAACACGCCTATATTGTCCAGGCCAAGGAAACCGCCCTGAAAAACGTTCATGCCTTCGGCATCTTTGCGATTGACCCACCAGGTAAAGTTCAACATTAGCTTGTGGAACATGCGCTCTAAAAATCCATGATCGCCTGCAGCATGCTGCTTCTCATCGATCTTGTAGACGCGCCAGGCCGCCCATGCAAGAACGGGCGGGTTGACATCTCCAAATGACCCTTCGTAGGCGGGTATCTGTCCGTTAGGATGCTGAAACCATTCGTGCCCCAGGAGCAGTAACTGCTCTTTCGCAAAGTCCGCATCCAGGAGTGCCAGTGAAATACATTGAAACGCCAGATCCCAGGCCGCAAACCAGGGATATTCCCATTTATCGGGCATGGAGATAATATCGGCAGAGTTCAGGTGGCGCCACTCGTGATTGCGACCCTTTTTCCGTTCTGGAGGTGGTGCAGGCTGTGCCGGATCACCCTTCAACCATTCGTCCACATTGTAATGATAGAACTGCTTCGACCACAGCATCCCCGCGAACGCCTGGCGCTGGACGTTGCGTTCGTCATCGGACAGGGAAACTGGCTGAAGACTTCCGTAAAATTCATCTGCTTCCGACTGGCGTTTGGCAAAAGTTATATCAAAGTCGTCAAACATA
>JBLMZU010000698.1:0-4494 GCA_050258995.1 Bacteroidota bacterium | reverse complement strand
GGATACTTTTCGTAGCGTTTTTCCTCCACCACTTTGCGGATTCGCTCAAAGCCTTTCCAGATATCGGTGAAGGAGATGTAAAGCGGGGCAAAGCCCAGGCGGATATTATCGGGCTCGCGGTAGTCGGGGATGACGTTCATCTCCTCGATCAGGGCCCGGTTGATGCGGTAGCCCTCCTCGTGGCGGATGCTGATGTGGGAGCCGCGCCGGGCGGAGTCACGCGGCGATCCAAGAGAAAAGCCCAAGGGAGCCAGCAATTCGTCGGTCAGGTAGGAGGCGTAGTCCGTCATCAAAATCGATTTTGCCCGCAGGGCCTGCATCCCTGCCTGCAGCAAAGGCTCGAGGGCGGCTTCCATGGTGAGCATGGAGATCATGGGCTGGGTGCCTGCCATGAAACGCTGCACGCCGGGGGCGGGCGTGTAATCCAGGTCGAAGTCAAATGGATTCTTCTGTCCCCACCAGCCCCAGATGGGCGAAGAGAGTTTTTCCTGGATGTCTTGATTGACATACAGGAATGCGGGCGCGCCGGGACCGCCGTTGAGATATTTGTACGTGCAGCCGATGGCCAGGTCGGCGTTGCAGGCATCGAGCTCGACGGGGATAGAGCCAACAGAGTGACTCAGGTCCCAGAGCACCAGTGCGCCCCTGGCATGCGCCAGCTCCGTGAGGCGCTGCATGCCATACATGTATCCGCTTTTGAAGACAACGTGGGAGAGGGCGATGATGGCAGTGTTTTCGTCAATGGCGGATTCGAGTGAAGTGATGTCCGGGGTGATGTCGTCATCGGCGGCGCCAATTCGAAGGATCTCGTGCCGGTTGCCGAGTGTTTGTTTTATGCCCTGGAGGATATAAAGATCGGACGGAAAGTTGAAGGTATCGGTGATGATTCTGGTTTTATTTGGCTGTAGCGTGAGGGCTGCAGTGACGAGTTTAAAGAGATTGATGGAGACTGTGTCGCCAACAATGGTTTGCCCGGGTGCTGCGCCGATGATCCGGCCGATCTTGTCGCCAATGCGTTGGGGGGCCTCCCACCAGCCTTTGTTCCAGCCGCGGATGAGGTCCGTGCCCCATTGCTCGTCCACGACCTGGCGGGATCTTTCCCGGGCGGCCTTGGGCATCATGCCAAGGGAGTTTCCATCCAGGTAGATGAGATCGGGATCGTTGAAGACAAACTGCTCGCGAAAGGAGACAAGTGGATCCTGATAGTCGAGCTGTTGGGCAAAGTCCAGAGAGGAGGAAAAGTTTTTCATAGTTTTTAGCCACGGATTACACGGATTGTCACGGATTTTTTCTTTGTTTATTTGATGACGCGGCGGTGCTCCAGGGAACCAGCGCCGAAGTTGAGCAGAAGGGCGAGATGTAAGCCTGTCGCAGCGAGGTAATGCATAGCCTGCGCTTCATGACTGGAATTAAGCTTTGAGATCGCTTTAAGCTCAATAACGAATTTTTTATCTATTACAAGATCTGCCTCATAATCACCGATGATCACATCTTTATAAACTACCGGCAACTTAACTTTCCGTTCAAACGGAATCATTCTTAGATTTAATTCCCGTTCCAATGCTCCCTGGTACACAGCTTCTAAAAATCCAGGACCAAGAATCGTGTGTACTTCCATTGCAGCGCCAATTACTTTGAACGTTAACTCTTTATAAAGCAGCTCAGTCATCATGCTTCAAAACAATAGAAGGCAATCCGTGTAAA
Source organism: Bacteroidota bacterium (assembly GCA_050258995.1). Classification (GTDB taxonomy): domain Bacteria; phylum Chloroflexota; class Anaerolineae; order Anaerolineales; family Villigracilaceae; genus Defluviilinea. Next base: position 2,790 of record JBLMZU010000698.1, on the reverse strand, counting down.
TCAGTGAAATCCGTGGCTGGTTTCTTTGGGTTGATTTTGCTCATCGCATATTCTGCCAACGCGGTGATCGTCAGGGATGGATTCACGCCCGGGTTGGCAGGCATGATCGAGCCGTCGATGATGTACAGCCCCGGATAGTTATGCACTTCGAACCTTTGATTAACAACGCCCTCGTTTTCATTTTTCCCGATCGGTGCACCACCCAGGATATGGGCGGTGGTCGGCAGGCCCAGCAGGTTTTCCCCGACCGAGCCCAGCGCGACGCCGTTGGTCCGTCCGGCGAAGATACGCGTCAGATGATGTGTGCCTTTCACATGGGCAGGGATTTCGTATCCACTCTCCTGCTCGGCCACGATGCCGCGGCGGAAGAGTGTATAGCCGCTCCGGCCGATACGAAACCGCATACAGTTGTCGGAGTGCTGCATGACCAGCAGGATGGTCACGTTGTGCGCCCAGCCTGGCAGGAACAGGCTCCTGGCAAAGTCGAGCGGATGGGTCAGCGTCCAGCCCAGGAACTTCAACAGGCGGACAGGCACACTGACATTCACATCGATCAGCGGGGCGGCCAGGAAGCGCATCAGCGATGAGCCATCTGGATAGCGGACCGGCTCGACGCGCGTGATCTCATCGTGATTGTAGATCGATGAGATGGCCACGCCCTCGGAATAGTTGATATCCGACTTCCGTGCCACACTCCCCAACAGCGCCTCCGAATTGGTGCGGATCATATCACCCAGCCTGATGGAAAGTTTGGGCAGCGAATGTTTCACATCCCGCAGGTTGAGGAGCAGTTTCATCGTGCCCATCACGCCCGCCGAGAAGATCACGTTTTTGGCGTAGACGCTTTCTTTCTCTTTGCGTAACGACGTCGAAGAACGATAGAGCACTTCATAGCGGCAGAAGTTGGATACTACAGGAATGACATCCACAACTTCCACCTCTGGCCTGATCTCTGCTCCATTCTTCTCGGCAAAGTACAGATAATTCTTGGGCAGCGTATTCTTGGCATTGTGCCGGCAGCCGACCATGCAGCCGCCGCAGTGCTGGCATCCCGCCCGGCCTGGACCTTCACCGTCGAAGTACGGGTCCGGCACGGTCACACCAGACTCGCCAAAATAGGCGCCCACTTCGGTGGCGCGGAAGGTGTGGCCCATGCCGCGCTCCTCCGCCATTTGCTGGAGGACCAGGTCCGCCTTCCACAACTTGGGATTGCGAGCCGCGCCGAGCATTCTCCTGGTCTTCTCGTAATGCGGACGCAGCACTTCGCCCCAGTGCATACCTTGATTCCAGGCAGGCGTGGCAAAGGTCGCTTCGGTCGGGACTTCGAGTACATTGGCATATCCCAGGCTGCCTCCGCCCACCCCGACGCCGTGCAGGATCATCGCCCCTTTTAAAATGCTGATCTGCAAAATGCCGTGAGCGCGCAGGGCCGGGAGCCAGAGATATTTCCAGAACTGCCAGTTGGTTTTGGCAAAGTCCCGGTCTTCGAAGCGCTTCCCCTTTTCCAGAACGAGAACGGAATAGCCCTTTTCGGTCAGTCTCATGGCAGAGACACTCCCCCCGAATCCCGAACCGATGATCACATAATCATAGACCTGTTGCATCAGTGCTGCCCTCCAAGACGAATTAACTGATTATAACAATAGCCGCCTGCCCGTAAGGTCGAGCAGGCGGCTGAGCGGTTAATCCACCCGTCTCCACTGTCTATTCTTCACTCTCGAATATCTAATCCCTTCTGCTCTTCGTCACCAATCGAATCGGTGTCCCCAGAAATCCATACTCGGCCCGGATCTGGTTCTCCAGGTAACGAAGATAGGTAAAGTGCATCAGCTTTGAATCGTTGACATAGATCATGAACGTCGGCGGGTCGCTGCGGACCTGGGTGCCGTAGTACATCTTGAGCTGCCGCCCGGCGTGGGAGGGATGGGGATGGTTGTCTTGTGCCCTATGGATGACTTCATTGATCTTGGATGTCGTCAGGCGGGCGAGCCGCTCCTCCTGGACGCGCAGGGCCATGGGCAGGACCTGGTCCACGCGCTGGCCGGTCTTGGCGGAGATGAACAGCAGCGGGACATAGTCCATGAAGTTCAGGTCGCGGCGGATCTTGCGGGTGTATTCCTCGATGGTGAAGGTGTCCTTTTCGATCGCGTCCCATTTATTGACGATCACCACGCAGGATTTCCATTCGTCGAGGATAAAGCCGGCAATGTGCGCATCCTGGGAGGTGATCCCGGTGGTGGCGTCGATCATCAGCAGTGCCACGTCGGCGCGCTCGATGGCCTTGAACGAGCGCAGGACACTGAACTGCTCCACGCCGGGTTCGATCTTGCCGCGCTTGCGAATGCCGGCGGTGTCGATCAGCGTGACTTCCAGGCCATTTACATCGATCTTGGTGTCGGTTGCATCCCGCGTTGTGCCGGGGATGGGACTCACGATGGCACGTTCTTCACCGACCAGCTTGTTCAATAAACTGGATTTCCCCGCGTTCGGCTTGCCGACGATGGCGATCTTGACGCTTTCATCCTCTTTTTCTGCCTCCTGCTCAGGGAAGGAGGCGACCAGGGCATCGAGCAGATCCCCAGTCCCTGTGCCGTGCACGGCGGAAACGGCATAGGGTTCACCCAGGCCCAGCTCGTAGAACTGCGGCGCTTCGTCCCGGCGGCCCTTTGCCTCCGCTTTATTGACAACGACAAAGATCGGGGGCCAGAACGTCCCATCCGGCAGTTTTTTCTGGGAGCGGCGCAGGATGTCTGCGACTTCCAAATCGGGCGCGGTGACTCCCGTCTGGCC
>JBLMZU010000697.1:0-6762 GCA_050258995.1 Bacteroidota bacterium | reverse complement strand
TCAGGGCTGGAAGGTTTGATACCACGATACAACCAACTACGTTCTCGTTGAACCGCCGGATGCGGACCCGCATGTCCGGTGGTGTGAGAGGAGGCGGTTAGCCGCCGCCTCCTACTCGATTTGTTCTGTCGGCCAGGAAATTCCTTTTCTTTTACACAGTAATCTGAAGGGAATTGGGTTGGCGAAACAGAGTAACACTTTCCTTATAAGTGAGTCTACAATCCTTTGATGAGGCCAAATCTGACTGGCAAGCTCTTCCTGGCACATTGCGAGATCCTCAAAAAATGAATCGTGCCCATTTACAATTGGCCCTTTCGGGACACGGTATTAGGTTTTTCCTCTCCTATAAAACAATTCTACGCCTTTCAATTTAGCTCTCTGTTCTATTATGCTCCTTGCCTGTTTTGCCAGTTGTTTCATATCTTTCGACTGCTCTCGGATTTCTTGGATTTGGAATTCTACTTCATTGAGGTCATCAATCTCCAACAATGCCGTTGCAAGACAAAAGAAACTCTTCGATTTTCCATCATCATATTCCTTTATCAATTTGTTTAGCAGTCTGATCCTTTCCTGCTGTTGCTTTGCAAATTCAACCATTCCCTTATCTTTTATCTGTCTCAAATTTTCCAATGATTTCTGATGGGTAACAAAGGAATCAGCTACATCCCAGTTCCTTAGCTTTTCACAAGGAAACCGAGGGCATTCTGCACAGGTCTCCCACCCATTCGTTTTGACACAACACGTGACGATAGAGCAGGAGGGGTGTTTCTCAAAGAAACGTTCGCCGACACAACCAGGACATTTCGATGTGCCTGCGGTGTAATAACGAGGACAGAGACCGCAATCGATTCCGCAGCAAGCAATGCTTGGATATCGTTTTTGGATTTGTTTATCCGTTTTTCGCCTCACCTGTTATTATGAGATTTAGCCTTTATCCTTGCTGTGCAAAAAGTTTAGCGGCCTGCCCCAGCTGATTAGGGATAGTATCATGAAAAGTGGACATGGCAGATCGATGGCCAGTTAGTCTAGCAGAGACTGTCGTGCAGAAGGATCGCCATTTCCATCAATCATGTAGCATCCCTGCGACAGTTGAATGGTCCCGGAAGACCCAATACTAGCGCGGGCCTATCTCCATTATACGTAAAGGAGGAGCCGATGACAACTCGCTGCAAGGCTTTCTTAAAGTCCGGAACAATAGGGAATTCTCGCTCGAAGCGTTCTATGTAAGAAGAGCTTATTGGCTTTTTCTCAGTGCTATTGACAATTTTTGTGGTTTAAAAATTTGTCTGACATTACTTTAAGAGGGCCCTAGCTGATTGACTTTTCCCCAAAAACAGCATACACTTTAAGTACTCCGATGGGGAGTAGCTGCCCGGCTTTTTGGGATCGACAGTCGTCAAGACGGAAAGAGATTTCCCGGCTGTTCGGAATGAAATGCGAGACCATCGCTCTAATTTGGCGTTGGTCTTTTTTGTTATTTGAGAGCAAATCAGGAAACTCCCCATCATGTTCTTCCCGGGGAATCTTCTAGCAACTGCCATCCATTTACTGGTATTTCCGAGAAACAATTGGAAAAATATTGGATTTTACTGGAATAGCACCCGTCGAAGGGCAAGCCATGGCGGTTTGTTCCCATGTCTTGCACAAAGAACTTCAGCAAGATATCTTGAAATGAGCAGACTTCAAAATTCTCTGACTATCTTCACACTTTTGATCCTCTGCTTTTGCATGGTCAGCGTGTGGATCGCGCCGGCGTTTCTCGAAGCAGGCAGGCTGGTCACGGAATTCACAGAAACCGATTCGGATCCATTCGAATTTGAGGAAGATCTTTTCCTGAGAAATGGCGGCGCCGACGGAATTGTTCATCCGGTGAATTCGAGAATTGGGGCGACACGTTTGAATATGCAACCGGCCTCCTTAGCTCGCGTTTTTTCCCCTCCTAGGCATTTCTCCAGCTAAATAACCTTTGCTTCCGTCATAACAATCTCTGTATTTAATGACGGACTGCCTCGTTGCGCGTCCAGCTCGACGGCTTATTACAGCTGGCGATCATAGATTTACCTGAACTGTCAAAGGAGTTCCCATGTCCCCTCTTCCTGCACAAACTCATCATGTCCCGTTTTTCCGCCGCTACTGGAAGCCCGCCGTGATCACTGGGGCAGGCGGAACAGCGGTTGCGGTCTGGTTCGATGAATTATTAATGTTTGGCGAAGAAATCCTGGCCTTGATCTTCCTGCCCCTTCTCGCAGGCGTGATCTATATTTTTGACAACTTTGTGTTCAAATCCCGATTACCGCGGCGTGAGGATATGAACAAACTTAATAATGATAAAGAGAATGGAAAGTAACCCTATGAAAATAATACCCTGGCACACGCTTAGTCTTGATGAAACCTACCAGGAATTGAAAAGTCAGCCTGGTGGAATCAGCAGGGAAGAAGCGGATCGAAGGCTGCTTGTGTATGGTCCCAACGAACTACAGGCAGTACACTCTGTTTCTCCCTGGGAAATTCTGCTGGAGCAGTTCAAGAACGTGCTGATCATCATCCTGTTGATCGCCACTGCCATATCCCTTTTCCTGGGACATGGAATTGAATCGATCGTAATCGCAGTGATTGTGCTGTTCGCGGTCGTCCTCGGTTTCGTACAGGAATACCGCGCGGAGCGTGCCATTGAAGCCCTCAAGAAGATGGCCGCGCCGACTGCCACAGTACTGCGGGATGGTCTGGAACTGAAGGTCGCTGCGAGGGAACTGGTTCCAGGAGATACGATCCTACTCCATACAGGCGACCGTATCCCGGCGGACGCCCGGCTGGTGGAAGCAATCAACCTGCAGATAGAAGAGTCTGCACTCACCGGTGAATCAGTCCCAGTAGAAAAGCATGTCGCTGCCTTGGATGGCGAGGATCTGCCTTTGGGCGATCGCAAGAATATGGTGTATGCAGGGACGGCTGCGACCTATGGGCGCGGGCGGGCAATCGTGGTTGCCACAGCGATGCAAACTGAGTTCGGAAGGATTGCCCAACTACTGCAGACGATCGAGGTTGGCAAGACACCGCTGCAGGAGAACCTGGATAAGGTTGGAACGGTGCTGGCGCGCGCTGCTTTCGTGGTCGTAGCGATCATCGTAGGCCTTGGTCTGCTACGTGGACAACCCTTTATCGACATGCTCATCGTCGGCATTTCCCTGGCGGTGGCCGTGGTTCCCGAAGCTCTTCCTGCGGTTGTGACGATCTCTCTGGCGATCGGCGTGCAGAAAATGGTCAGGCGAAATGCCCTGATGCGACGCTTGGCAGCAGTGGAAACACTCGGCAGCACATCGGTGATCTGCTCTGATAAGACCGGTACGCTCACCAAAGATGAAATGACAGTTCGAAAGATTTACACTGGCGGACAACTGTTCTCCGTGAGTGGTGCGGGTTATGCACCGCAAGGTGTCTTTTCCACAAATGGCGGCAGCCCATCAGACCCGACTGCCGCCTTGCTTGAAACGCTGAAGGCTGCCACTTTAGCATCTGATACACGTTTAGTGCCAACTGATGGTGGGGGATGGGACATTCAGGGAGATCCCACAGAAGGAGCCCTGGTCGTTGCCGCAGCTAAAGCAGATCTGGAAAAGGAGCAACTGGACTCCTCCTATCCCCGCATCCATGAATTTCCGTTCTCATCCGAATCCAAGCGTATGACCACAGTGCATCGAACCAATGAAACCCTGACTTCCTACGCCAAAGGCGCACCCGAGATTATTTTACAGGATTGTGATTTCTGGTTGTCTCCACACGGTCCACAGATGCTGGATGCTGAGGGCCGTGAACAAATTCTGTGTCAGGCGCAATCCATGGCCGGGGAAGCCTTACGTGTACTGGCTATCGCCTTTAAACCTGAGGCAATCCTAGAAACAGCCGAGCGCGGCATGACCTTTTTAGGCCTTGCAGGCATGATCGATCCGCCGCGTCCCGAAGTCAAAGCGGCGATTACAGTATGTACCCAGGCAGGCATCCAACCTATCATGATCACTGGAGATCATCCCATAACTGCCCAGGCGGTGGCACGTGAGCTTGGGCTGCTGCGAAATGGTGGCCGCGTTGTAACCGGTACAGAGCTGGAAGAGATGACCGATGAAGAACTGCAGCGCGACGTGGAAAATATAAGTGTTTATGCCCGTGTATCACCTTCGCACAAATTGCGCGTTGTGACAGCCTGGCAGGCACGCGGGCACATTGCGGCAATGACCGGTGATGGAGTAAATGACGCGCCGGCACTGAAGAAGGCGGATATCGGGATCGCGATGGGTATCACCGGGACCGATGTGACCAAAGAAGCAGCGGCCATGACCCTGACAGACGACAATTTTGCATCCATCGTGGCTGCAGTGGAGGAGGGGCGGGGCGTCTTTGGGAATATCAAGAAGTACTTGATGTACCTGTTGTCATCGAACATCGGTGAGATTGGCTTGATGGCGGGCACCGCTCTGCTGGGGCTGCCCCTGCCATTGACGGCAGTCCAGATCCTGTATGTCAACCTTGCCACGGATGGGCTACCTGCACTGGCACTCTCGGTAGACCCACCAGAGAAAGATCTGATGAAGCGCAAGCCACGTGACCCGCGCACCGGGATTTTCACCCGGCCGGTGGTGACACTGATGGTGTTAGGCGGTATCTGGTCTACGCTGGTCAATCTCGGTCTGTTTTCCTGGGCGCTTAATTCCGGCCGCAGTCTCGAAGAAGCTATGACGATGACCTTTATCTCGTTGGTGTTGATCCAGTTCTTCAAAGCCTATAATTTCCGCTCGGACCGGCATTCGGTCTTCAACCGTCCCTTCGCCAATAAGTGGCTGAACAGGGCTATCCTGTGGGAGACGAGCATGTTGATGGTCATCATTTATGTGCCATTCTTACATGATGCCTTTGGCACCTATTATCTCCCGTTCGTGGATTGGTTGATTATCGGCGGCCTGGCATTCACGGTTGTGCCCGTGCTGGAGCTGTCTAAGTGGATGGAACGCAGAGGCTGGTTTGGGAAAATGGCGTGACTTCGGCGTCCAGTCTCTAATAAAGGAAACGTGAAGATGAAGCTCCAATTCTTCTTTTGGTTGATGGACTTATTTATGCTAGTGTCGATTTGCCTGTTATTCCTTTTGAGAAAACTGCGGGAACTCAAACATAAATTGCCTAAACAAGAATAATTCACAAGAATTTCCAAAACATGCAAGCCTATAATTGAAGCAAGGGCCCTCAACTCTGGGCTCTTGCTTCAATTATTGAACTGATGCAATATGCTTTCTCAAAGATACTTTTACCAGCCGAAATATTCTGGTTTATCGGGGACTGGTTCCACCGTCTGAATTACCTGTAATGCACGCACTTGTGCACGAGTGAAGGCGCGAGCAGCCTTTGCCCAATGGGATGATGCCGACCCTTTTTCAGATTCGATAACGGTTCCCATTTGGAATTCTTTTTCAGCCTGGTACATAAGGTCTTTCAGATAATTAAAAGTAGGAGCCTTCTGGTCCAATTGAGATAATAAGTTGCAAGCTTGTTCAATATACTTGCGGGCCCTCTCTCTGGCGGATTGGGCCACACCTTCCGGCACAGCGGCTAACTGTACCTCCCAGAAGGCATTGGTCTCGTTGAATATTGGAGAACACCAGGTGGGCATACAGGGTGCCAGACCGCGTTTTGCTGTTCCAACGCAAAACGCATACCGTCCTTGATCACCACGCATGGGTTTCATGACTACAACATCCGCATTGGATGCATGCCCCGTGGTTACGTTTGTCCATTGGCCCGTCTTTTTGAAATAAGCCACTGACTCCTTCCATGTCTCTGCAGGCAGTGTGCAGCTCTGACGGTTCACCATTTTCATGTATTCAAAATCAATGTTTCCGACCGCGCGGTCAAGAATGTTGAACAAATACAAACTGCGATCCCTCGAGCCAATAAACCCGTTTCCTAGGGATTGGATGATCACTTCCTCATCGATCCCAATTTTCTTTATCGGCCGATAATCGGCATACCAGCCACCGTGTGGGTCATAATGCCAGTGATCCTTATCTGCCTGCATCCATGGCGCCTGGCCTGACTCCTTATGTAGGGGATGATTGGCTGCATATAAGAAATCCCTCTCGCCGCAATCTCCTGCCTCACGAATGATGACAGGGTCTTTTCGGCTGTCAATGATATATCCATACTCACTGTCTGCCCAAAAGCCACCGAGAGAACCAAACCCACCACTGCCCACATCCCCGACGGGCATTGCCAGTTCCATTTGTTGGGCTTCACGCGCGCTGTTGGCGAAACGTAGAATATGGAATACTGCCGCACCCATGCGAATCCCGTAGCCCCAGTCATTTTTGGGTTCGATCATTTTGGGCATTCCACCGTGTTCGACATAAGCAAGCCCTTGATTGTTCATCCCTGGGTGCCCGAACATATAGATACCGCCGAGCTTTGGTAGATCTCCCGTGGCTCCAAAAGGCGTAATCATGAAATTGTTTCCGGATTCGGGAAAGGCAATGATGGTTGCCATGTGATGGCAATCGTGATCGCCGGTGGAGACGGTTACCAGACTGCCATCTTTTGTCGCTTTTCCCCAGGCGGCCGCACCCGAGCAGTAGGGAGGTGCCATGAACGGCTCCCCGTCGCCCAATCCCAGGTATATCTCTGCGGGAGGACGGTGCCCGGTCCAGATATCCACCACGTCTTCGTAGCGCATCGGGATCCCAAGATCTTTTGCGCCGGCTGACCAGCCTTCGCACATGCGCA
>JBLMZU010000696.1:0-2981 GCA_050258995.1 Bacteroidota bacterium | reverse complement strand
ACAGATTTCCTCTATTTAGCCAAATTCAGGGATGTGGCAATTTCCGCACCAGCATGCTTCCCAGGATGGCACACGCGTCGATCGGGAGATAGTGGGAGGCCGACTCATCGAAAAGGATTTTGCACGCAGAGGGAAACTCCTCGTCGCCCAGCCAGTAGGTGAGCATCAGGGGAACACGGGGCAGGGGCTGAAAGATGAACGATGCACTTGCTGGGCCGGCTTCCACACCACCCATGGAAAGGCAGGCTTGATGCAGCGAATCCAGATTTGATCCAAAGACTTTGACGACTTCATCGCCGCTGTAGCCTTGAAAGGCAGTATTGTACATGCGCCCATGGGGAAGGTCGGCGAATGAGATCCATCTGCCGGAAACCGGTGTTCCATCTGCGGTCAGCAGGTGATAAAAAAGAAGGGCGGTTTGAAAATCAAGCAGAGGGTGACCGAGTTGATCGTAGCCAGTCAGCTCGGGCCAGTTCAGGACGCACATGTTTCCCCAAAGCGGGATGAGCAGCCTGCCACTGTTGGAATCCTGCGTCTGGTAGGATGCGCCGCTTCGGACAGCGACAAGCTCAGGGGCGAGGAGGCGGAGCGAAGACCTTAGTTCCACCAGGCGTTCTGTAAATTTAGCGGCAGCCTCTACGGGCCGGGAAGGTCTCCAGTTCTTGTCAAAATCAGGCATGTTTCCTCGGGTTGATTATAACGATTGCAATTGACTGCCGTTGTCGTCCCCAAGGTACATTTATCCCCTTTTATTGTGACAATTTGCACAATTGGGATAATTCCCCAAATGCTAGAATACTCTGACCCGTAGTATCTCAACTCTTAGAAGCGTCTTCGGGTCTGTAATTTTCCCAACGTAGGAGGTTGATTGAATGGAGACCAAATTATTTGAGGTTCCTGCACTTTACGCGGACCATCATGTTACAGAGGTGCGGAGAATTTTGTTGGAACTGGACGGGATGATCGATGTGTATGCCAGCAGTGCCTTTCAGATCGTTGAAGTCAAATATGATGAAACGAAGATCAACGATCTGGAGATCGCCGTCAAGCTTGACGATGCGGGCTATCTCGGGGAATGGACGCCGCCGATCGAAACAGGAGCATCCGCACAGCCGGCCGAGGGCCAGAGACCTTATTTCCGCCATTCCACAACGTACGAGACAACCAAACAAACCGTAAGCTTCGGTCAAAGTGTAACTTACCAGGGACGGCCTCTCTGGCATTGCCCGGGCATCGGCGCGGTCAAAATGGACGAGGAGACAAAGAATGGCTAAGAAGCGCACGATCAACGAGTATTCAACCGATCCGGCTGCGCAGCAGATGCTGGTCCGTGCCGAGGAGCTCGGGATCGGGACGGCGTTCACGCGTGCCGATAACATGGTCCCGTGCAACATCGGCGGTGCGGGGATGTGTTGCAAGCAGTGCGGCATGGGTCCCTGCCGTTTGACCAAGAGCGGGGATGTGGGTGTCTGCGGCGCGACCCTGGATACGATCCAGGCCCGCAACCTGACACGCTCCATCGCTGCCGGCAGCGCGGCTCACTCGGATCACGGTCGGGATATGGCCTTCCTGCTCAAGGCAACTGCCAACCATGAGGCAGAAGGCTATTCCATCCGTGACGTGGCCAAGCTGCGTATTGTCGCTTCAAAATATAACATCAAGGTAGAAGGTCGTTCCTCCGAGGAAGTCGCGAACGATCTTGCCGACCTTTACATCGCCCAATTTGGCCAGCAGCGCGGCGAAGCGGTCCCTGCCACACGCGCGCCGAAAAAGCGGCAGCAGATCTGGCGCGAGCAGAACGTCTGGCCGCGCGGCGTGGACCGCGAGATCGTCGAAGCACTGCATCGTACCCACATCGGCGACGACCAGGATCCGGTCCATATTTTGAACCATGCCATCCGCACTGCACTGGCCGATGGCTGGGCTGGCTCGATGATCGCCACGGATATCTCCGATATTTTATTCGGCACGCCTGCCCCGATTTTGGGTGAAGCCAACCTGGGCGTGATCAAGGACGACATGGTCAACATCGTGGTGCACGGGCACGAGCCCTCCATGAGCGAGATGCTCGTGGCTGCCTCTCAGGACCCGGAGATCATCGCGTATGCCAGGGCGGCAGGGGCACATGGCGTGAACCTTTCCGGCATTTGCTGTACGGCGAACGAAATCCTGATGCGCCAGGGTATCCCGGCGGCGGGTAACTTCCTACACCAGGAGCTCGCGATCATGACCGGCGCTGTCGAAGCGATGGTTGTGGACGTACAATGCATCATGCAGGCGCTGGTGGGGCTTGCACAGAACTTCCACACCAAGATCATCACCACCTCGCCCAAGGTCAAGATCAAAGGCGCAACGCATATCGAGTTCGATGAGCGCCAAGCCTTGAGCATTGCCAAGCAGATCCTGAAAGTGGCGATCGATAACTTCAAGAACCGGGAAGCCGCCAAGGTCCGTATTCCGCAGATCAAGGAAAGCGTCATCACTGGCTTCTCGCACGAATATATCAACTACATGCTGGGCGGCTCGTACAGGGCCTCCTTCCGTCCATTGAACGACGCCATCATGTCCGGTCGTATCCGCGGCGTGGCGGCAATTGTGGGCTGTAATAACCCGCGCTCCTCACAGGACTATCTCCACAATTTGGTGGTGAAGGAACTGCTCAAGAAGGATGTTCTCGTTGTGCAAACCGGATGCGGCGCGATCGCGGCTGGCAAGCTGGGACTTCTTCTGGGAGAGGCGGGCCTGACCGAAGTTGGCGCGGGCCTGCGGGAAGTTTGCGAAACTATCGGCATCCCACCTGTCCTGCACATGGGATCGTGCGTGGATAATACCCGCATTCTGACAGTCCTGACCCAGATGGTTGAGACCGGCGGCCTGGGCGACGATATCGACCAGATCCCTGCTGTGGGTCTTGCCCCCGAATGGATGAGCGAGAAGGCCCTGGCGATCGCTGTGTACTGTGTCGCTTCCGGGGCGTATGT
>JBLMZU010000695.1:0-5196 GCA_050258995.1 Bacteroidota bacterium | reverse complement strand
AGCGAACCAGGTCCCGTGACCGACATCCCCCTACCCTCTTCCTGGCCAGGGGGCTGAGAGCGTGCCTGTTCATGGCCGCGCTCCCTTGAAAAGGGGCTATATGGATCGATCTGTTTCATGTTTCGCGAGAGGAGAAACCACCTTCTGCTCTGTAAACTATTACCAATCTCTAACACCGATGCATCTCTGGGGGATGTAGAATGATTACACAACTGAGCCGCGGGCCAGGCACGATTTACTCATAGGAGAGACAACATGGAAACGAATCTTAATGTTCCGCATTCACAGCCTTCAACAACCAGCTTGATCAAAGTCGCCGGCACTTCACGGACCGCGGCCGTGGCCGGTGCGATCGCCGGCATCATTCGGGAGCACCATCACGCCGAAGTACAGGCGATCGGCGCCGGGGCAGTCAACCAGGCCATAAAAGCCCTGATCCTGGCGGCCAGTTATTTGAAAGAGGACGGCATCGACATCGTCTTTGTCCCGGAATTTAATGAGGTGACCATCGACGACCAGGTGCGGACCGCCATCAAGCTCATCATCGACCCCCGCTGATCGTACGGAAGTTTCAGCCGGGCGCGTGTGCCAGGGCGATCCTCTCAGCTGCGGTCATCCTGGCGCCTGCCTGGCAGGCCTGTTGAAAGGCATCCTCGCCCAGTGCGGCCCGCACGATCTGCAGGCCCTGCTCATAGAACGGGCGGGTAACCAGCAAGCGCTGGATCTTTCCGCCAAGCAGCTCCTGGGCTGCACCCAGCAGCCGGGCAGCGCGCAGGGGATCCTGACGATGGATGTACACACTCGCCAGCCCGATCAGGGCATCGATCATTCCGCCTTTTGACTCGAGCTGGACCAGTGTCTCCAGGCACTCCAGCAGGACCGGCAGAGCTGCATCGATCTCTGACCTGCTCAAAGCCACGAAACACAACCCGAGGCGGGCCAGGGATTGATAATACTTTTCCCCGATTGCCTGGCACTGTGCCAGGCTGTCCCGGTAGAACGTCTCGGCAGCAGCATGCTGGCCCTGGCAGAATTTGACATCTCCCAGGATGCAGGTGGATACGGCAATGCCGCGCAGATCCCCCCTCTCCCGCTTGAGCGCCAGGCTGTCATCCAGCATCCTTTCGGCAACGGTAAATTCGCCGAGATGGCAGGATTCACCGGCCAGGTTGCTGAGCAATACGGCGATCTGCCAGCGGTCACCGAGCTCACGACAGATGACTAGGCTCTCCTCATAGAAGGAGCGGGCTTCATCGTGATCTCCGAGGCTGTCTGCCAGTACGCCCAGATTGTTGAGGGAATCGGCGATCCCTTTTCGATCGCCCAGCATCCTGCGCAGCGCCAGGCTTTCTTCGTGCAGGGCCCGGGAGGCGGCATAATCGCCCTGGGCCGTGGTCAGCAGGCCCAGGTTATTCAGTGAGTTGGCGATGCCCCTGCGATCATCCAGGGCGCGTCTCAGCGCCAGGCTTTCCTCATAATCAAGACGTGCCTGGGCGTAGTCGCCCCGATAGTAGGCTGTGGTCCCGAGGAAATTGATGGCCTGCGCCAGACTCGCCCGATCCCCCAACCTGCCGGCAATCTGCCGGGCTTCTTCCAGGCTCATTTTGGCGGCTGGATAATCACTTTTGAAAACATAAACGATCCCAGTTTCCAGCAGTGCCTGGCTCAGACCGTCCGGATCGTCCAGCGCAGACCAGGCGGCCCTGGCCAGCTCGAGCTGCTGCAGCGCCTGCTCGTATTCGCCTCGCCGGCGGTGCAGCCTGCCCAGGGCCAGCTGGCAGCGGGCCACTTGCCCGGGATGCCTGCGCCGGCTCGGCGATCAGCCGGGCCTGTCCCATGGCGCTCTCCAGGAAGATGCCTGCCTCCAGCATCGCTCCCATTGCGACCGCCATGTCACCTGCCTGCAGCCAATAGTCCACTGCCGACATGGCCAGCCCGCCGCTGGCAAAGTGGTGGGCCAGCATTTCAGGCTGGGTTTCTCGTACTTTGGGAAACCGTTCCTCCAAAGTTTTCGCAATCCGGCGGTGATATGCCTGGCGGCTTTCACGCAGCATGGAGGAATAGGCCACCTCCTGGATCAGGGCATTTTTGAACTGGTAACGCGTGCCCTCCAGGGAGCTGGAAGGGGGAGGCGACACCAGCTCTGCTTCGACCAGCCGCAACAGATCGTTCTGCAGGCGGGAAGTCTCGTACGGCACACAGGCTTGCAGCACGGGCAACAGGAACTCGCGTCCCATCACCGCGGCCCATTGGGCGGTTTCCTTGGCCTGACCCAGGAAGTCCAGGCGGGCGGCCAGCGAATCGCGCAGCGTGACCGGGATCCCGGGAAAAGCTCCCGCCTGTCCCCCCGGCCGTTCCAACAGCATTTTGGTCAATTCTTCGATGAACAGGGGAATACCATCGGTATGGTCGAGGATGTGGCGGTGATGGTCCGCCTCCAGGTGACTGTCCCCCACCAGCCCTGCCAACAGGTCCTCGACCTGTTCGGGCGTCATGGGGTCGAGGCCCAGCTGCAGCACGTCCTCCCGCCCTCTCTGCGCTGCCAGCCTGGACGCGTTGAACGTGGGACGCGCCGTCAGCAGGGTCAGGCAGCGGGTCCCGGCCAGGACCTCCAGCGACTGGCTCAGCCAATCCACCGTGGAGGGATCGCTCCAATGCATGTCCTCGATGACCAGCACGAACGGCTGTTCGGCAGCCCGTTTTTGCAGCAAAGCCAGGAAGAGCTGGCGCATTTGCTCGCGCTGGCCCTTCGTGATGATCTCCGGGGCAGGCGCCGCGAGGGGCAGCCCCAGCAGCAGCGAAAGCAGCCAGAGGGAGGAGGCATTCTTCAATCCATACCAGGCCAGCATGCCGGTCAGCTTTTCCCGCCGGGCCTGCGGGCCATCCTCCGCCGCAAAACCAAGGAACTGCTCCAGCAGGGCGATCAGCGGGACCAGGCTGGTATTTTGACGGTGGGGCTGGCAGCGGGCCGCCAGCCAGGGGATGCCAACCTTCCTTCTGAACTCCCAGAGCAGACGCGACTTGCCGATGCCCGCCTCCCCACTGACCAGGACGACCTGGCCATTTCCCTGCAGGACCTTCTCCAATGAGGCATTTAGCTGGTTGAGCTCCTCCAGGCGGCCGGTAAACGGTGTGAGGCGCTGTGTGCCTGCCAGCCAGTCCAGCGAATCGTGCACATTGCGCTCGGCCTGCACCCGGTAAAGCGGTATGGCCTTCCCGGTCCCCCCGGTCATGTCAGGCTCGACCGGTTCCAGGAGGAAGGCCTCCGGCACCAGGCGACGGGTGTCTTCGGTAATGAGCACGTGGCCCGGCCTGGCCCGGCGCTGGCAATCACGGGCCACTTCCAGGGCCATGCCGGTCATATCCCCGTCCTGCCAGCGCGGCCCGTGCTTTTCGCCGATCAGGATCGATCCCGTATGGATGCCGATCCCGGCTACGCCATCTGTGCCGTCCGTGGAGGCAGCCATGGCCAGGCCGGAATGGACCGCCCGGCGGGCGGCATCTTCATAGGCCTGGGGGTAGCCAAAGTAGACCAGGCAGGCCGCTCCCTGCCGCTGCGCCCGTCTGCCGCCGAATCGGCTGAAGATCGGCTCACAAAACCGCTCGCATACCCCGGCTTGGTCCGCCAGCCCCTCCGGGTCCCCAGACAGGAGGCGGCTGCAGACCAGGGTGGTCACCTGCCGGTGTTCCCCGCGGCCGGGCAGCCAGATCGCCTCGCCATCCACAGGCTCCACGGGCCGTGTGACCGGCGCCCCCGACCGGGCCTGGTCGTGGACAAGCTTCATCTCTGCCGAGGGCTCCAATCCCAGCTCTTCGGCCAGCGTGATCCGGTAGGAGTCAAACTGCTTCACGGCCGCCGCTGCCTAGCCGGTCCGGACCAGGAGGCGCATTAATTGGAGGTGGGCCTCCTCCCGCCAGGGCTCGAGCGCGATCTGGCGGCGCGCATATTCCTGGGCCCGCTCCAGGTCGTCCCTATTTTCATAATAGGCAGCCAGGCTCCCCAGGATCTGCAGGGCGGACTGGTGCAGCTCCTCCTGCTGTACGATCCGCCACTCTTCGAAGGCCGTGCTATCGGGCAGGGACAGCCCGGCCAGCAGGTCGCCGCGGTAGAGATCGGCCGCCTGCTGCCGCCAGGCCAGGCAGGTCTCGCAGCGGGCCGCATCGTCATGGACATGCTGGCTCACCAGGTTTAACAGATGCCGGAAGCGGGCCACATCCAGCTGGGAGTCATTCTTTTCATTGAATTGGACGTCCCGGGATGTGATCACCAGGAATGGAAACTCCGATTCTTTCCCCAGCCGGAAGGCACGGCGCAGCTGCAGGAGGCTCTGGCTCAGGCTGTGCGCCGCGTTTTGTTCCGAAGACTCCGGCCAGAACATGGCCGCCAGTGCGGAGCGCCGATGCGCACGGTGCGACTCCAGCGCCAGGAAAGCCAGCAGCGCGCGAACTTTATCTGTCCGGAAGGCCGTAACCGGCTCACCGTCGAGAGTGACTTCGAATCCGCCCAGGAAGTTGAACGAAAGATAGGGCATGGGAGGCTGTTTGTGTCAGAGGCTGCAACAAAATACGTGCAGGGGGAACAAAACGAATGCTGCAAAATTATAACATTGCCGGTTTTGTTGATAGTTTGTTGATACAGACTCGCTATACTTTTGTTGAAGGAATGAGCAGACTGTGAAACCTGAAACACGAAAGGCTGACGTTTTGAACGAACACAAAGAGTACAGCTCCTTCATGCTTCGTTTCCGGCGCATGCAGGCCGACGAGCAATCCACCTGGATCGTTTCGCTGCAAGGGCTTCAGACCGGGCAGATGCAGTGCTTCCAGGGATTGGAAGGCCTGATCGCGTTCCTCCTGTCCGAATTCGGCCCGGCGACTGTGGAACCACCGGCCGGGACCGCCATCGAAACAGCGCTGCTGCCGCCCGGCAATCAGCCATGATGGCCCGCCGGTCAAAAATCAAAACAAGGTATTGAGGCACCCATGAGAAATCAAATGATTCAGCTCCTGCTTGTGGAAGATCACGCCATAGTCCGAAAGGGGATCAAGGCCCTTTTCAGTGAATATGAAGGGATCTGCGTGATCGGGGAAGCCGCCAATGGGATGCAGCGGATCCAGCTTACGAATGAGCTCAGGCCGGATGTCGTCCTGATCGATTTATCGATGCCGGACATGGACGGGATCGAGGCGATCCGG
>JBLMZU010000694.1:0-2957 GCA_050258995.1 Bacteroidota bacterium | reverse complement strand
TATAGTTCCACCAGGCCCCTCCGGACTGCACGTAGAAGTTCCAGCCGATAGTTTTGCTGATCCCATACATAAGTAGAATACCAAGCAGTGTGGTCACAAGCAGGGCCGTGCCCATCCCGCTGATGTTACGCTTGAAGTCGGTCGCACCTCGCACTTCACCGTACAGCGTCGCGCCCCAGTTCGGCCACAGGTTGAAGAAGACCAGGTAGGGAATGGTCAGCATGATCAGTCCCAACCCGCCGCCCATCAACGGCAGCGTTGCGCCGGCGCTCGTCCCCAGCGCCACAGTCGCATCATAGGCCCCGGGCTGGGCGCCGAACATCTGGGTGGCATAGGTATCATAGCCCGCCTTGAAGGCCTCCTGCGAGCCGGTCAGCAGCAGCACGATGACCAGGAACAGCCCGATCATGCCGCCATAGAACGAAACCTTCTGGATGCGGGCATAGGTCTTCATGCCCAGGGCGATGAAGAGGCTGACGATGCCCAGCGTGATGAGCGAGGCGACAAAGGAACCGTTCTGTGTGCTCGCGAACCAGAGCGCCTGGCTCTGGGCGCCCAGCACGCCGAGCAGCGGGACGAGCACGATATGGCGGAACATATCGCCATACAGCGGCACCCACAGCCACAGGATGAACCACCAGCCGGTCACGGCCAGGATGAAGCCGACCGCGCCGCCCAGGATGCGGCTCTGCCAGACGTAATCGCCGCCCGAGCGGGGCATGACGGCGATCAGCGCCGCGTACACCACCACTTCGAAGATGATGAACAGGGCACTGACGATCAACGCCGGGACCAGACCGCCCTGGAAGTAGTACATCTGGCTGAAGCTGTACAATCCCAGCGTGATCAGGTTGATGGAAAACAACGCGTAGATGAACGCGTCGAAGACCGACCACGAGCGTACTAGGCCGGTCGCCTTACGGACGAACAAATTGGTCATGGCATTCTTCTCCTTTGGAAATTCACCGTGCCGCATACTTCGTGAAAAACATCGAATTATGAGACAGGCGGCCACACGCGCTAGAGATTCCACATCTCATAACACGCGAACGACACGAGAGTTATCATCCAGTCGTCAGCACGTAATTTTCATTCAGGTCCTCACCCGGACCGGTTCAAAGGGAGGGAACGTTCACCCTCATGGAGAAGATCGGCTCTGTGTAATTTCGATTTTCGTGGGGACCACCCGCAAACTGACGGTCACGGGATGCTGTAACACCTTTTCCAGCTGCCCGGCCAGGTCAGCCACGGATTTCAATGGATCACTTCCTTCAATCGAAACGGAAATCAATTGGTCATTTACACTGACATCCAGGATCTGATCAGCTGAACCCTGGAGCCATTCCTGAACGACAGTGGTCGCTTTGTTGGTGGCACTTGCATCCACTACAGTACGATAGCCTGTCAGGATCAGGGGGACGGTAACGAATAGGGTACCCAGAATGATCAGCACGAAGGAGCGGCGGCGTAAGCGTACCTGTGTCTCTTCCAAAGCCAGTTTGCCCAGGCCAAGCGCCATGAAGACCAGCCCACCGGCAAAGAGAATGGCAAAAAAATTGGTCATGAAAAGCAGAAGTGCACCGCCGGCTGCCAGCCATTCCCCTTGGGAGATCGATATCCCAACAACACACAAAGGGGGCACCAGCGAGATGGCAATTGCGACGCCACCCATCGAGTCTGCGATCTCGGCGCGCGACATGATAAATGCACCGGCGGCCCCGGCTCCCAGGGCAGTGACCAATGCAAAGAGACCCGGGCTGATGCGGGAAGCGATCTCGGCATTATTCGTAAATGATATCGTGACGTCTGGGACGATTAGTGTAAGCACCGTCGACAATAGAATGACCGAAATGACGCCGACGATAACCAATCCGAGCGAACGCCCGGCTCGCTGTGCGGACCCCATGACGACAGCAGCCGCGGTCGCCATAATGGGTCCCATCAGTGGGGCGACGATCATGGCCCCAATGACAGTGGCGGTTGATTTGGAAAGCACCCCATACGTGGCGATCACAGTCGCCAAAAGCAGGAGGACAAAGAAATTCACGAGGCGCCGGTACGTCTCCGTGCCTTCAATAAAAAGCTTGGCCTCAAATGCTTCCAAGTAGCCGGGATCGAACCCTCGTTTCTGCGGGAATGGGATTTCCTTGACTGTTGATGCCATCGAACCTCCGTCGTCGTTTGTGAATGTGATTTGTGGTTGCCGACCAGGGAATCAATCCAGTAGATCCTACGCTTCGTTCGACCAATTCTGCCTGCAGCACAGACGAAAGGCAATGCAGCTTTACCAGGTTGTTATCAGGAATTGCGTCTCCAGCAGAGATCAGAGGGAGGGTTATCTCAGCCGGTGGTAAGAACGTAATTCTCCACTTTGTTTTTGCCAAGTTTCACAATGGCGCCCAGTAACGTCCCCTGTTCGTACATGGAGCCGGGATTGATGCATAAGGTCTTGCCGATGCGGGTGGCGCCGCGGCCCTCGTGGATGTGCCCGTGCAGGCTGAGGAGCGGCTGGTAT
Organism: Bacteroidota bacterium; assembly: GCA_050258995.1. Classification (GTDB taxonomy): domain Bacteria; phylum Chloroflexota; class Anaerolineae; order Anaerolineales; family Villigracilaceae; genus Defluviilinea. The sequence continues at coordinate 442 of JBLMZU010000694.1, read as the reverse complement.
TTTTCGATCGCCTTGCGCAGTGCGGTTGAGCCGACCGGCTTCAGCGACTGGCCCGCCAGCACGGGACGCAGGTTCTTGTCGAGCTCGGGGGCTTCGTCGAGGCCCGATTTGTACGGCGGCACATGGATGTTGAAGATCGCGTTGCGCGTGTCCTTGAGATTGCAGATCATCGCTTCGTAACGGGCCGCCAGCTGGTCCTCGTCCTCTTCGCGGTGCGTATCCCAGGGGGTCCGGTTCGACCAGCCGGATGTGATCATCTCGTGATGGGAGTCGAGGGCGGTGACCAGCCCCTCGACCAGCAGCACATGCCTGCTGTTGCGGATGATCTCATCCACTTCGTCCATGTCGTCGTTCCCGGGCGAGCAGTAGACCTGCAGGCCGGTCCCCTCCAGTTTCTTATCGGCCTGGTCCATCCACTGCTGGACCACGCGCAGGACCTGAT
>JBLMZU010000693.1:0-3306 GCA_050258995.1 Bacteroidota bacterium | reverse complement strand
ACCGGTGGCCTCCTTCTGCTGGAGCGCGCCTTCCACGGCGTATTCATCGAACGGGTTGATGACCAGCGGGGCATCTCCCCAGGTGACCTGCCCATTCTCGGCTCGCACTTTGGCCTCCGAGTCGGGCACTTGCTTGATGCAGGCGATGATTTTCAAAGTTTAATCCTCCTTCATAGGATTGCTGATTTCTTTTATTGTCCCTCATGGGAGAGGAACTATTGTAGATACGCCCGAACGATCAAAATATCCGCTGCAAGGACCGCCGCGATCCCGACGGCGCTGAACAGTTTTTGCCAGAAGATCCAGCGCGGCTTGTTCTCCATTCGCTTGATAAAGAAATCCTTCATGGGCACAATCGTAGGCTCGCGGGTGAGACTATTATAAATGTCCTGGTAGTACTGGTCTGTCTTGAACCACAGCTTGAAGGAATTGAAAAGGAACATCAGGCTAAACAGCAGAAAGACGATCACAAACAGGAGGGAAGGCTGGGTAATCACCTATTTCACCAGAAAGGCCATCAGGATAAACAGGAAGGGGATGATCCCGCCTGCCGGAAAAAGGTTGTCAATGAAAACATCCGTGCATCTCTGGAATGTGCATATCAGGATCCCGGTTCGACCAGAGGAGCTGTTCCAGCAGGGGGCTGGATAAATTTCGGTCTGAGCCGGAATAGGATGACCAGGCTGATCGCGGCACAAACTCCGATCACTGCCTCAATTGCCAGAGCACCGATCAGCGGCAGGAGATAGACAGAGAGTGCATCCACCACGGCGTGCCAAAGGAGTGCGATCCAGAACCAGGCAGGTTTCCTGAAGACCACACTGTAAAGCACCATGATCGTGAGGGAAATTTGCAGGCAGATGGCAAACACCCGCTCGACAAACCCCAGTAGAGCCATATAAACAGGGGAAGACCAAAAAGCCGCAAGTTGATGCTTTGCCAGCGCAAGCTGCTCTGGAGGCACCCTTGTGGAAAGATCGGCATTTCGCATGGTGATCATACCGATGACGCTTGTAAATGCGATCACGCCCAGGATCAGGGCTTCCGTGCCGCCATAACCTGTCCCAACGACCACACCCTGCTCCCAGGTGCTGGCATCCTTGAGAATGAACTTGAACAGGATCCAGCGGGCCGTCTCCTCGAAAACCCCGGCCAGCAGCCCAAGCAGGATGGCGTTGAATAGGGTTACCCAGGCTGTCGGGATGGCCGGCAGAACGCCAGAGTGGAACATTGCCGTCAAGCCATACAGGACCGGGATGTGCAGGATCTGGGATGCAATAAAGGTCAGTCCACCTGCAAAGATGAGTTTCCAGGGCAGGCTGAACTTGCGGGTGACATAGAAGGCCAGCACGATGGGCAGTGCGATCATGCCCAGGCAGTTTAGCAAATACGTGACAGTTAACATTCCTTTTCTCTTTTAGCGGTGGGCCGGAAATATTATCCCTGCCAGTATTCCTCATCATAGGCGGGAATCTCGCAGCGCAGCGGCCTGTCGGTCCGCTCGCCAAGGGCATAACCGGCCTGGATCAGGGTCTGCACTTCGCTGGAGCCTTCGTAGATCACAGCGCCCTTGGAGTTGCGCAGATAGCGCTCCACGTCATACTCGTCGCTGAAGCTGTACGCGCCGTGGATCTGGATGGCTTCGTTGGCTGCATTGAAGGAAGCCTCGGTGGCAAACTTCTTGGCAAAGGATGTCTCCCGGGTGGAGCGTTTGCCCTGGTTTTTCAGCCAGCCGACCTGGTAGTACAGCAGCCTGGCAATCTCGTAATCCTGCGACATCCTGGCGATCTTTTCCTGGATGAGCTGGTGCTCGGCGATCGGCCTGCCAAATGTCTTGCGACTCTTGGCATAATTTACGCTCGCTTCCAGCGAGGCACGGATGATGCCGGTCGCGCCGGATGCCACGGTATAGCGGCCATGGTCGAAACCGGACATGGTGATCTTGAATCCCTCCCCTTCTTCGCCGATGCGGTTCGCCGCCGGGACTTTGACATCGGTGAACGAGATCCAGCCGGTAGAGCCCGCCCGCACCCCGAGCTTGCCGTGCAGGTCGCCGGTCTTGACACCCTCGCTGTGCAGGTCCACGATAAAGGACGACAGTCCCTCGGACGGTTTCCGGGCGGACGGGTTCGTCTTAACGGTGACCAGCCCCAGGTCCGCTTTGGAGGCGAGTGAGATCCACATTTTCTCGCCGTTCAGGATGTAGAAGTCACCGTCCCGTTTGGCCGAGGTGGTCATCGCCGCCACGTCAGACCCCATGCCGGGCTCCGTGAAGGCGCCACAGCCGATCTTCTCCCCTCGGGCCAGCGGGACGAGGAACTGTTGTTTCTGCTCTTCCGTACCCCACTGGAAAAGGGTCATGCCACACAGCCCCGTATGGACGGACATCACCACCCGCAGGTGGGTGTCCACCGCTTCGAGTTCCTCACAGGCCAGACCCCAGGAAATGAAATCCATACCCTGCCCGCCATAGCGCACGGGGAAGGGCAGCCCCAGGATACCCAGCTCGCCCATGCGCTTAAGCATGAACGGGATGGGTTCCTGTTTGCGATCGTATTCCTTGATGACGGGCGCGATCTCCTTTTGGGCAAAATCGCGTACCATCTTGCGGGTCATCTGTTGTTCTTGAGTTAGGGAGAAGTCCATGTGGGGTTCCTCTGTGAAGATTTTCGCTAATTATACTCTTTGGTTATCAGGCATTAAACAAAAAGCCCGGTGCAGTCAGTGACATGCATCGGGCTACGATAGGTGGGTATTGTTGTCTATCATGATTTCTTCTCAACACCCATGTTGCTCAGCTCATCCGAATTGATGTTCGAGACAAGCAGGTCCGCGCCGGCCAGGGCCGCGAACAGCAATAATAAGATGGAAACGATTATTGCGAACATATTCCACTCCTTTCTCTACACTTACTATAACAACTTTAGAAGTCGAAAGATATATCCCCTAACAGTACTGTTTTTATTGAATCCCAGACGATAGGAGCTATATATTTCAGACGAACAAATTTCAGATTTGTTCCAATGAGTTGTACGATTTATGAGGCGGGTGGTTGCATGCAGGCGTTGGGTGATCGTGATTTTTATTATAGCACAAATGTTCTATAAATCAAGAGGGAATTTTCTTTGACCGGCTCGATCTGTGCGGATTGCTGCTTACTCTCATCGTTGCAAAAATCATTTTCATTTGGCTCTTAAGTGGAATCAAGGAGCTATGAGAATTGCGAGCAAGGAGTGAAGCAAAGCTTTTCCACGCCGGCGAATATTGTGGACGAATTCAAAGAAGCCCAAATAGCAAGGTAATTTT